>CAYHUT010000100.1:0-3965 GCA_964359835.1 Candidatus Woesearchaeota archaeon | reverse complement strand
TAAAATAAAATTAAAAAAATTATCAAAATTTAACATTAAATAAAAAATTATCAAAATTTAACATTAAATATAATAAATTTGCTTCATTATAAATAAATATAAATAAATGTTTTAAATTCGTTTAATGGATAATAAATATCAAAATGATGTTGTTTATGCAAATGAAAGGCCTGTTAAAAATCTTGATGAGGTAATTCACGAGGCTAAATTAACAGAAGCTAAAGGCGCGGGAATAACTGGCGGGGATCCATTAGCAAAATTAGATAGAACTATTGAATATATCAAAGCATTAAAAAAAGAGTTTGGCAAGAATTTTCATATTCATTTATACACTTCATTTGATTTAGTTAATGAAGAAACTTTAAAGAAATTATTTGATGCAGGTTTAGATGAGATCAGATTTCATCCGGATTTCGATAGTAATAAAAACTGGAAAAAAATTGAAATTGCCAAAAAATTCAAATGGTCTGTTGGCATTGAAATTCCTTGTATTCCAGATTTTAGAGAGAAAACTTTCAAAATGTTAGAATTCTTTAAAGATAAAGTGGATTTTATTAATTTAAATGAACTAGAAGCAGCGGATACTGAACATAATCAAGTTTTTAATAAAGGTTACAAGGTTAAAGATGAATTGTCTTATGGGATTTCTGGTTCTGAAGAATTAGGATTAGAGATATTACAGGAATATTTACATACTCCCCTGAATATTCATTTTTGCACTTCCCGCTTGAAGAACACTGAACAGTTAGGCAATAGAATTAAAATCCGCGCTAAAAACGTAAAAAAACATTATGATATTGCAACGGGAGAAGGAACTTTGATTCGTGGTGCAATTTATACTGAAAAGCCTTCTTTTAGCTATCTTGAAAATTTAAAACTTAAAAACAAAGAACAAGAACTTAGAAAATTGAAAGATTTGAAAAGTTCATTAGCAACAACATTGAGAATACCTAAGAAAGATTTTGATGTTGATGAAATGAAATATAGATTATTATGTTCTAGGAGAATTATTTATAGGTATAAAGATAAGATTAAAGCGCTTGGACTTTTCCCAGCAATTGTTGAGGAATTAGCAACGCATGATTTATTTGAGATTGAAATTGATTTTATATAAAATGAACGAAATCTTTTTAAATCGAATTTTGCTACCAAATATTACTAATGGCTGATATTGATAGTACAATAAATAATGGGGTTAATGCTGTAACTAATCTAGTTAATCAATCAGATACAAACATAGCAAATGAAATGCTAAGTAAGGTCCCTTTTATTGGGGACAACAAGGCATTGCAGGCATTATTATTACTAGTTAGTTTCATTATACTTGCAAAAATATTTTTATGGTTCTCAAAGAAATTTATTAGAAGATTGATAAGAAAAACAAAAACTGATTTAGATGATAAATTAATTGATATATCTGAAAAGCCAATTGCTGGTGTTCTTGTTTTGATTGGGATAAAACTGGCATTAGTTCCATTGAATATTACAGGTTCTTATAAAATAGTAATTGCCCATTTTATTAATTCATTGATTATAATCGCAATATTTTACTCATTTTCCTTGATTGCAAATGCCCTTATTGATGTTTGGGGTAAAAACTTTGCGAAAAAAACAAAAACAAAAGTTGATAATGAATTACTGCCTTTAGTTCATAAAACTGTTAAAGTTATTTTATTCATACTGGGGATTTTATTCATTTTAAAAGAATGGGATATAAATATAACGCCTATACTTGCCTCGTTGGGAATCGCAGGTTTAGCCGTAGGTTTAGCATTACAGCCAACATTAAGCAATATCTTTGCAGGAATTGCCTTGATATTAGATAGAACTTTCAAGAAAGGGGATATTATTGAGATAGAAGGAATAACCGGGATTATTGAAGATATTGGCTTGAGAACAACTAAAATAAAAACATTTGACAATGATATTGTTACTGTTCCAAATAATAGTTTGGCAACAAGCAAAATAATAAATCATTTGTTGCCTGATTTGAAGGCCAGATTTAATGTAAAGGTTTCAGTTGCTTATGGCACTAAAGTTGAAAAGGTCAAAGAGATTATTATGAATCAAATTAAAAATAATAAAAGAATCTTGAAAGATCCTAACCCTGCTATTTTATTTAGTGAGATGGGTGATTTTGCATTAAAATTGGATGTTTATGCTTGGGTTGATGATTTTGCAATAAAAGGCGTTGTTAAAGATGAATTAACAACTGCAATCTATAATGCTCTTAATAAAAATAAGATAGAGATTCCTTATCCAGCTTATTCTGTTTATAGAAAAGAATAGTTTCTAAAAGAAATTAGTAAGGTTTAAATATTTGTTACTACTACCTAATGGATTGTAAAATGGAATATAAAAAAACTTTAACTGGAATTCTTGCTGGAACTGTGATAGGATTAGGAAGTTTATTTTACTCAGCTGATGCTGTTGCAAAAGATAAAACTTATATTGCTAAAGCAGAATATAAAGATGTTGTTAAAGAATTAGCTGGAGATGAGGTTGTAATTGAAACAAGTGTTGAAGGTAAGAAATATTCTTTTACATTTCAACGTGATTTGAAAATTTTAAAAAGCCTAAGTGCTAGATTTAATGATAAACCTTCAATAAATGGAAACACTAAAAATTTAAAAGTTATTTTTGGAAATTTAAGAAATGGGCCTTATGTTCTAGAATTAATGCCTGGTGCAAATTTACCAGAAACAAAAGTTACTAAACTAAGCAATATTGAAACTGCAGGCAATAAAGCAAAAGGCTATACTTTCATTGGAATGGATGGTGTTGAATATTTTGTCAATATGAAAACAGGCGGAATTGTTAAATATAATCGTTTACCAGCTGAACAAACTGTTGAAGTTGAAAACATATAAGGTAGTGATAAAAATGCAATTAATGCATTTAATGCTATTGCATCTGCTACATCCTCGGAATATAGAAATACTACTGCTGCTAAAACCGATATTAATCCAACAAATATAAAAACTGAATCAAATAAGTTCGGATATTCACCAAAAACTGAACAATCTCAAGTTGAAACAGCTCCAGCAAAAGAAGATGCTCCTAGAAAAATTATTCCTGTGAACATGCTGGGAAAAACCAGTGAAGATGCACCTAAAAAAACTGCTTATGTTCTAAAAAAAATAGATGTTGATGCAGGATATTCAAGCTTATTAAATATAGATGCAGGTTATAATAATTCTGATGTTGAACCTCTTAATCCTTTTGTATCTAGCGAAAAAGAAAATTATAATGAAGTAAAAGCTAATAAAAGTCGCGCTGTCTTAGACGAAGAAGCTGCTGGATGCGGATGCACGGATTTATTCAAAGGATCTGATATTAAAAATGTTCCAACATCTATTATTGAAAGAGATTCTGGATTTGTTCCAGAAGCTGATGCTGGATTTGATTTAGATGCGGGAATGATTTCAGAAATTGATGCTGCTGTTGAAAAAACAGATGTACAATTATTTGATGTGGAAAAAACAGTTTATGATGCGGGAATTACAGATATCGGTGTTGTCATTTCTGACGCAGGTGTTGATTCTGGTTTTGATGTAGGAATTGAACCTGCTTTAGAACCAATTCACCCATTGGTACCAATTCGTAATTTAGTACCAATTACTGAAGAATGCACAATTAATGGATTAGCAAAATATTTTGCTGCAAATAATTATCTCATTTTAGTTGAAATGTATAAAGACTATGGCGGTCCTAATAAAATTAAAGGGAATTTTGCTTTTTCAGGCAGAATGCAAAATGGTAGATTTGTAGATTTATTCATTAATGCTGCAAAAACCACCTTGGATGAAAGTAAAAAAATAAAATTAGAACAAATTTTATTAAATATGAAGGATTTGCCTGTTCCTAAAAAAGATATTAGATGCAGTTTTGATGAGATTATATTGAAATTCTAATAGAAAAAGAAATGTTATTTTTAGTCAGTTAAAGATAATAGAAAGGTTTAT
>CAYHUT010000099.1:1655-3991 GCA_964359835.1 Candidatus Woesearchaeota archaeon | reverse complement strand
AATTTTTAATAATGCTTTTTCTAATAATCTTAAAGATGGTCTTTTTTTAGAAGCTACTAATTATACTAATATTTCATTTAATAGTATTATAAATAATTCAGGCAATGGAACTTATTTTACCAATTCAATATACCTTAATTTTATTATCAATAATATTGCTAATAATTCTCAAAATGGAATTTCTTTGTATAATGTACTTTATAGCAATTTTACTTCTAATAATGTAACAAATAGTTATCTAAAATCTTTGATATTAAATACTGCTAATAATAATTCTTTTTCTAATAATGAATTTACAACTACTGGAATACAATATCCTAGATTATTTTTTAGTTCTTATTCACCAATTAGATATAATGGTGTTAATTATAATGATACAGGATCTGAATTTTATATTGGTGCAACCAATGATAATATTACGGTCAATACTAATACAGTCACTTCAAATAGGGTTACTAGTGCTTTTGGGAATAATAATTTTGTTTTGATTTTAGGCTGGGTTAATACTGGATTTGCACCAATAGGAAATTATACTTATTATTTTGATAATGTTACTGCTAATGACGTTGGAGTTACTGATTGTGCCTCTATGGTTTCTTCTGTTCCAGGTTCTTTATGTTATTTATACATTTCAAATGTTTTGATTGCAAATGGTTCTACAAATAATTACATAGATAATTTAACTAATAAATTTAATTCTACATTTAATGTTACTTCAACTGGAATATATCCCCCTTATCTTAATTCACAAGTTGTTGCTAATGATACTATTAATGTGGCAAATTCTTGTGATAATAATTTTTCTAATAATCTTTTCACTAATGCTACATTTGACGGTACCAATAGCCCTTCTTGTAAACAAACAGTTGTTTATAATAACAGTTTTGGAAAAATTCAATGGGATAATATAACCTATTTTAATACTGTTGATGATTTAAGGATAAGTAAAACACTATTTTTGCAAAATAATTTAGTTGGTTTATTAGATAATTCTTCAGTAAGTAATTTTAATAGATCTGCTGCTATAGAGATATATAGTTTAAGTTTTAATTCAATTCCATTTTTATTCAAAAATGGAATAAGATGTGATAATAATCCAAGTTTATGTAATATTACTTATAATAATGTAACCGGTATATTATATGCAAATATAAGTTCATTTAGTAATTATAGTGCAGGCAATATTTCTATAAACTATATTTCACCAACTGAATCAAATAATTCTTATTTATCTAGAAATAATATTCAAGTTAACTTGTCTATTAATACTACTGGAATTGCAATAAATGATACTGTTTATTTGTATAATTCAACAACTATAAATGATGCAACAACTTTAGTAAATTCTAATTCTAATACTTCTTCAAATACTCAAGCTTATTATCATTATGTTAACTTTACAGGTTTATCAAATGGAGTTTATTCTTTTGTAGCATCTATAGATCAGCAAAGTAATATTACAGATCAGAATATAACAGTAACAATAGATACGATAATACCTCAGATTAATTATGCAAGCCCAACAGAATCAGATAGTTCTACTTTATCTAGAAGTAATATTCAAGTTAATATAAGTGTTACAGATATTAATTTAGCTAATATAACTATAAATTTGTATAACTTAACAACTTTAGTAAATTCTACAACTACAACTACTAGTCCTTTTTATCTTAATTTTACAAGTTTGCCAGATACTACTTATTATTTTAATTCTACAACTACAGATTTAGCAGGAAATACAAATTCAACTACTACTAGGACTGTAATAGTAAGTACTGTGGGGGATATTGTAAGTCCTTCAATTACAACATTAATACCAACAAATGGAACTTCTTCAGCTGTTGCATCAACAATAGAAATAGGAACTAATGTATCTGATAGCGTTAATATTAGTGTTGTATTTGTAAATATTACTTACCCTAATGGGACAATACAAAGATTAACATTAAATAATATAAGCAGTAATATGACTGTTAATAAGTTCAATAATTCATTTACAGTTCCAAGCCTTATAGGAATGTACAGCATAAAATTCATAGCTAATGATACTTCAAATAATATTAATTCATCTGAAACAACAAACTTCACAGCAACAGATTCTGTAGTTCCAACAGTTACAGGATTAATACCAACAAATGGAACTTCTTCAGCTGTTGCATCAACAATAGAAATAGCAGCAAATCTAACTGACAATGTTAATATCAGTGCTCCAATAGTTAACATAACTTATCCTAACAGCACAATAAGACAATTAACATTAACACAAGTTGGATCAACTACAAAGTTCAATAATTCATTTACAGTTCCAAGCCTTATAGGAATGTACAGCATAAAAT
>CAYHUT010000099.1:0-1555 GCA_964359835.1 Candidatus Woesearchaeota archaeon | reverse complement strand
TCACAGCAACAGATTCTGTAGTTCCAACAGTTACAGGATTAATACCAACAAATGGCTCTAATTTTACAAATGGTCAGTCAATAGAAGTAGGAGTAAATGTAACTGATAATATAAACGTTAGTGGAGTTATAGCAAATATAACCTTCCCTAATAATACTATTCAACAAATATCTTTAACTAATGTAATTAATACCGACAAATATAATAATTCATTTACCATACCTAATGTTGCTGGCATGTATAATATTACATTTATAGCAAATGATACTTCAAATAATGTAAATAGTACAAGTATATTATTTTTTAATTCCAGCTTAGACTTAATAAATCCATTAGTTACAGGTTTAATTCCTGTTGCAGGAACTACTACTAATGCAGGCAGTGCTATAGATATATCAGCTAATGTAACTGATAATATAAGTGTCAGTACTGTATATGTAAATATTACATTGCCAGATAATACTGTTCAGCGAATATCTTTAACTAATGTAATTAATACAAATAAATATTTAGTTTCATTTACACCTACTCAGGCTGGAAATTATAATATTAAATTCATAGCTAATGATACTTCAAATAATATTAATTCATCTGAAACAACAAATTTCACAGCAACAGCAACATCAACTACAACAACCACATCAACTACAAGTTCTACTTCTAGCAGTGGCGGAGGAGCACCAACATCGATATCAAATCCAACTACTAAGGCATATGTAAGCAATGTTAAGTCTGGAGACCAAGTAAGATTCACATTTGATGGATATAGATCTTATATTATTGATGTTTTGTTAAATGTAAATAAGAATTTAAATAAATTAAGAATGACTACTGTTGAGCTCAATGAAGTTACTTCATTAAAAGATAAAAAAGTCTTTAAGTATTATGATATAAAATTAGAGGAATTTTCTAATAATGACATTTTAGCAGGTGTAACTATAAATTTTGATGTAGAAAGAAAGTGGTTAAGTGATAATAATGTAAATCAAAAGGATATTAGTTTATACAGATTTACAGATAAATGGGAGCCTTTGGCAACTATATTCATAGGAGAAGATAATAATAGAATTCATTATTCTGCTTTTACTCCAGGATTTAGTTACTTTGCAATTGGAGAATATATTAAATTGCAAGCTATTGAGGAAAATAAATCTACTTCATTTGAAATAACAGAAACTAAAGAACAAAAAGTAAAACCTGTTAAAAACTTAAGATTAGTAATTATATTAATTTTAAGTGTTTTGCTAGTCTGTTTAATTATATTTTTAATTTTTAGAAAAAAAAGACATTGATTAAATTTATAATTTAAGGAAAGCTTTAAATTGTTTCTTAGACTGATTTATTTGCAGGCAGGCTGGAGGGCTCGTCCTACTCTGTTAACACAAACGGACGTACGGTGTGGCTGATGCTTGAGGGGCGGTATTGCTATTGTTTTAGGTCTTAGCAACTACAATGATAATCTGTCTCAATTGGTTGAGGTAGCCATAAAATGTGGCAGGTCAGGAATGAAGCAGCACTAAGTGCTTATCTTAATGCTTTTGGGGTAGCGGATTTG
>CAYHUT010000098.1:0-3996 GCA_964359835.1 Candidatus Woesearchaeota archaeon | reverse complement strand
CTATATTATTGATCTGGATAAAATCCTCATCTGGATAAAGCATCTGGTAATTTTTATGAACAGAAGTTGTAAGAACTCCTGACTGGCAGGGCCCTATGGCATAAACAAAACTTGCTGACAAAATTACTAATAATAAAAATACAATTGTTTTTTTCATTTGAACACCTTCTTTTATAATTATAGATAAAGATAAGATAACACATAATAATTTATTTATCTTTGTCTATTTAGTAACCGGCACATCTATGTTTTAATAATGTCAGTTACTATTAATTGATAAAACTACTATTTAAATTCTTCCAAAATGCCCTCAATTAAATTTATATACCTCTTTATCCAAATCAAATTATGAAAAAGAAAATCAGCAAATTTATCTATTGGACACCAAGAATTCTTTCAATAATATTAATTTTATTTCTTGCAATGTTTTCATTTGATGTTTTCGGCAATGGATATGGTTTCTGGGGAACAGTTGTAGGTTTGTTCATGCACAATATTCCTGTATTCATCCTAACAATTTTATTAATTATCTCTTGGAAACATGAAATCGTGGGAGGAATAACATTTATTTTAGCAGGTTTATTGTACCTCTTCTTAACATTAGTAAGAAATCAGTTCGAATGGTATTTAATATCCTGGTCTTTGATAATTGCTGGCCCTGCGTTCTTCATAGGAATCTTATTCTTAATCAATTGGTACAAAAAGAAATAAAACAATTGAACCTATCGAGGCGAAGTCCGAAGATATATTGCCTTTACTCAATTTTTAGCAAAAATTAGCCCACAAAATCTTTATAAACATTACCTATACCCTTTCTACTTATATGGGCCTGTAGCTTAGCCTGGTGGAGCATTCGACTGATATAGAAATTCCGAAATCGAAAGGTCGTGAGTTCAAATCTCATCAGGCCCACTTAGTGCCTTTTTTAACAATTTATTCTTTTCCCATCCAACATAAACTTTGCTTTTATTTGATACCCTTACTCCATTTAAAAACCCACCAAACTTATAAAATAAATTTAAAGAATCTGTAGATATTCTTACACCCCCCACCCCAGACCATGAATCATTCTTTAATATTAAATAACTTTTTAGGTTACACATTTTAAAAATACTAATCCATTGTTTACATACGGCAGGATTAGAACACGCAAGCGATAATGTAGGTTTACCACTTTTTGGAAGGCTAATGCAACCATCAGTTGTCAAGGCAACTCTTACACACATTTCTCTTATCTCCTTATTGGCTTGTTTAATAAAATTAAGAGATGGTTGTTTTTCTTTTAAAAATTTTTCAATTTTTTGATTTTTAGAAGGAATTTTCTTATAATAATTATTCAATTTTAATAATTCTTTCGCCAAATAGTTATCTGAAACTCTTATTTGATAAATACCCTTCTTTTCTTTGTAAATGCCAGGTATGAACTTACTCTCTTTTAATAAAATTTGATAAATTAAATCTTTCAATATTTCATCTTTTGTATAAAAACAAAGTCTATAATTCCCATTGTTGTTGATAAGAGAACCATCAGTAAGAATATAAGTCGCCAATATGTATTTTAAATCAATTTTCTTTTTTATTAAACCTTCAGCATAATTGTTTTTTATTAAACTAGATTTAAATAAAATGCTTTTTTGTATTCTTAATTTATCTTTTATTGTTCTCAGTTTTTCATAAAAAGCTTTCTTATCTTTGATTTGTTTTTGTCTGTTAATTCCTCCTTTCTTTCTACCTTCTTCTACTTTAGACAAATCAAATTCCATAAAACCAATAAACAAATATTCTTTATAAATAAATCGCGTATCTATCCAATGCAAAAATAAAAAGCGCCCTTAGGCAGATTTGAACTGCCGACGCCCTGATTACTGCTAAAACAATAACAGTCAGGTGCTCTACCGAGCTGAGCTATAAGGGCTTACATAAAAAAACAATAAAAAACTATTTATAAACCTTACCTTATACTATAACCTATATTTTACAGTATCTTAATCTAAGAAATTCTGTAATTTAATTTTCTCAGGCAGATATTTCTCAGAGATAAAGCTAATTCCACGGGCACTTAAAGCTTGGATTTCCGCCTTGGCGCCAAATTGTTTCATCATCTTAAACTGTCTTTGCCACTCTTTATTATCTCTAAACCACTCATACTCAGAAATCTGCTTTATTCTAGATATATCTTGATCATTTAATTTAATAAAATGTTTCTTCAATTCATAATGCTCAATATCATCAGCAGTTATTCCTAAAAATCTAACGCCTGGAATAGTCAATGATTCGGACAAATAAGCAAGTGAAATTGAACCATACTTTACAACAGAGTAAATATATAACCCCCAAGGATCAAAATCAGTTAAAACATAAATTGGTAATTTATGCTCTTCATATAATCTCTGTAATAATCTTCTAATTCCACGGGTTGTCTGGCCTTGAGAACTCATAATAATACAATTATGTTTCTCCCAAAATCTATCTTCATGCAGTCTTTCCCAAACAGCTGCTTTCTCCATATAAAGGACAAATTTAGCATTTACTTTTTCAAATTTAATATCCTCAACAGTAGAGGGAATAGACCAACCGCCAGAACCTAATTTAGACCAGTCAATTCTATCGCCTTTATCCTCAATAACAACCTTTCCGGCAACTGAACCATTTTTATTTGCAGTAATATTTAACTGTTCACGAGAATTACCGGATATCAACTCAAGATCTTCAATAGCTTTATCAGATTCACTTTGCTCATCAACAATATTTACACTTGTTCCAGGAATAGTTCTTTTTACCTGATAAAAAACATCTCTTAAACTTGCATGTTTTCCATCATCCAATAAATTCTTTGAAACAGAAGCAACTTCAATTGTCTGTAAAAATTTTTTAGCATGGGCAATATTAAAAAAATCTCTTGAACTGGTTTTATCGCCTAATTTCAAAACTTTCGCCTTCTTGTCATAAATAATATTATTCAACGATCTCAATGGCATTGTTATTTCAGGATTCTTGCCTTTCTCTATCTGATTAATTACTCTCTTTCCTAATTCTTTTAAATCATTCTGAGGTTGATTCTTCTTTGACATTTTCTTCTCCACTTTCTTCTTTTATTGGCTCAGGTTCAACACCTTCCATTAAATCTTTCATCCTTTTGCTTAAAGTTTTCATAAGTTTTTCTTGAATATCTTCTTTTTTATCTCCAGTCAAATTAGATAGTGATGCAGCTAATTCAGGAATATATTTTTCAAATAAATTAATTTTATCTCTTTGTTCAGCTGCTTTAATATTTTTATTAATATAAATAGATAATTTTCTGCCTGCTTCCTGCAATGCTAATTTCATCTCTTTTATAATTTCAGGATAATGCGCAATTGCTTCCTTACTTTCAGAAGTAAATGGCACCCAAACAGAAGCAATATGAATAATAACTGTTAAAGGGCCTGAAGGCAAAGCTCCTTTGCTTTGTGACATTCCATAATTCTTCCAGGCAGTATCCATAATAGATTCAGTAGTTGAACAAGCCCCTGGTTGATAAAGTAAGGGGACTCTATTCGCAAATCTCATTACTTTTATTAAATCTTCCTTGCTTTGTTCACCGCCAAATGCCAAACCAACTTCAACTTGAAATGGATTTCCACGATAAACAGTGGGACTTCTTGTAGTTGCACAATAAAAATCAGCTACAACCTCTTTCTGCAAACCTTTAATTAAATTCTCCTCTCCAATCGGACTTAAACAATCAGTTGGTGGAGCAATAATTTTAACCTGTTGAATTGCATTGTATAAATTTTCAATCTCTTGTTTTGCTATTGTCGCCGGCCTAACACGCGGACTTACACCTGCTTTCTCGCAAATCTCTTGCGCAACTGCCTGTGATACTCTTGAAAATTCCTCTTGTAAAAAAGTTGAAATAGTGCCATGAGAAGTGGCATGTAACATTTTCATCAACATTCCAATCTCAATACCATGTGGATGAGGTTTAATTTCTTTAGGTTCTTTAGGCATTTCATT
>CAYHUT010000097.1:0-4020 GCA_964359835.1 Candidatus Woesearchaeota archaeon | reverse complement strand
TTTTTATCAAATGAACATAATAATCAATTAATTCCTCACGATCAAGCGCTTTTTTAGATTCAATTACATATTTTTGCATTTTTCTATCATAAAAATAAGAGGCAGCTGCATCAATTGCTAATTTAACAGTATGGCCATAACCAAGTTCATCAACAGCTTTTAAAATTAATGACAAAGCATCATGCGGATCATAAACTGGAGGTGCAAAACCGCCTTCATCACCTACATGTGTTGCCTGTTTACCATATCTTTTTTCAATTATATTTTTTAAATGATGATATATTTCAGCATTAATCATAGTTGCTTCTGCAAAATTCTTGACTTTTACAGGTGCGATCATAAATTCTTGCATTCTTAATTTTCCATCAGCATGTTCGCCTCCATTAATAATATTTGAAAATGGGATTGGTAAAACACTTTTCTCCCCAAGATAAGAATAAAGTGGTTTTTTCTTTACAACAGAAGCACATCTTGCCGCTGCTAATGAAACGCCTAAAATTGCATTTGCACCCAATCGAGATTTATTATCTGTGCCATCAAGAATAATCATTGTCTCATCAATCTGTTTTTGTTTTGTAACATCCATTCCTCTTAATTTATGCGCAATTAAAGAATTAACATTATTGCAAGCCATTGTAACACTTTTGCCGTCATAATGCTTTGTTCCATCACGTAGCTCTAATGCTTCATGAATTCCAGTTGATGCACCTGAAGGAACCATTGATTTAGCTGAAAAATTATTAGTTGCAACAGTCACTTCTAGTGTTGGATTGCCTCTTGAATCTAAAATTTGCCTAGCTTTAATAGATTTTATTCTGCTATCCATAATTTAAAAGAACTCCCTTACTTTATCTAAATTCCCCATTTTTCTTACTTTTTATAAAACAAAGCATATATATAATTGTTTCTGTCAAGGATAGTATCCTTGAGCATGCCAAAAATATGTATATTTTTAAGCATCTAATTTAGAATATAGGTTTTTTAAGGTTTTGTGTATAAAAATAATGAAAAATCCAAATAATCCTCTATAAGCTTTCTTTTCCATTCCAATTCCTTAAACTCTTGAAAATAAGTGTCTCCTGAATAATCTTTTTTTATCAAAGAAATATACATCTTATTCGCCATCAAAATTGTTTGATTATATATCTGAGCACCACCAATAATAAATACCTCTTTATCATAACTTTGTGCCTTTTCAAGAGCTTCTTCAATTGTTTTAGCAATAACAATGCCCTGTTGCGGTTGCAAAGAAGAACTAACAACAATATTATTCCTTTCTGGAAGAGGTTTCCCAATAGAAAGATAAGTATTTTTTCCCATAATCACCGTGTTATTCAAAGTAATTCTTTTAAAATTTCTAAGATCTTGGGGAATATGCCAAGGAAGTTTCCCTTCTAAACCAATAACTCTATCCCTGGTCATTCCAACAATTATATTTAATTCCATTTTTAGACCGCAATATCAAATTTAATTCCAGGATAACTTTCATACCCATAAACATTTGTATCTGTGTATTTCCAATCAAAGATTGATTTAAATCTATCATGATCTGTTATAATTGTTGGAAGTCTATATTTCTTTGGATTTCTTGCAAGCTGTTTCCATGCACTTTCAACATGATTTTCATAAATATGTACATCAACAAGATTTCCCATAAGTTTTCCTTCTTTGTATCCTGTTTCTTTAGCAAGAAGGTGCAATAATAAAGCGTAACTTGCAATATTAAAAGGTAAACCCAACATTACATCAACAGACCTTTGTGTCCATAATAAATTTAAGCGATCTTCCAAAATATTCACTTCAAAACAAAAATGACAAGGAGGAAGTGCCATTTGATGCATAATTGTTGGATTCCATGCAGAAACAAGTAATCTTCTGTTTACTGGATCTTTTTTTAGTGTAGTTACTAGTTTTTCAAGTTGATCAACACCTCTTCCATTGTAATCTACATTATATCCTTGATAATCTGCACCAAAATGTCTCCATTGAAATCCATAAATTGGTCCAAGATCGCGCTCTTCAAACATTCTTTTTTTTGATTCTTCATCTATTCCATAAGGAGCTTTTTCAGGGTTTGCCCATTCATCCCAGATATGATTATTTCTATCCTGGAGCCATTGCTTATCTGTAATTCCTTTAATGAAAAATTCTAATTCAGAAGCAACAAGGTGAAATGGCATTTTTTTAGTTGTTAATAATGGAAAACCATACTGCATATCATGTTCAAATAAAATACCAAAAACAGTTCGGGCAAGCATTCCTGTTCTGTTATCTTTTGGTATTCCTTCTCTTAAAATTCTATCTACGATATCTAAATAAGCTTTCATTTTAATAAAATATAATAAAACTAGTTTATAAATAAAATTGTGAATAAAAATAGAGTTTAGAAGATATCAAAAAATGTGTAAAAACAAAAATAAAAAATAAAAAAGAAAAGAAGAATTATTTCTTCTTTTTCTTTGATGATGCTTTCTTTTTCTTTGCTGCCATAAAATCACCTCCCCTTTTTTAATGAATATGATTAATCTAATACTTATTCTACAATATTCTCTTTAAATAGGTTTCTATTTTAAAAAAAATAAAAATTTTTTATTCAAAATTTATCGTCGGGGAAATTAAAATTGAAAAAAACGAAATAAAAATTGGAAAATTTTCCGTAGAACTTAATATTATTGAAGTCCTTTTAGTATGTCAAAAGCTTTTTTTGTTTTCTCAAAATCAAAATCATTTCTTCCAACTAATTTTATTCTGAATCCAGATGCTTCATCAGTCATTCTTTCATCAAATCTAACTACTTGCTCGAGGGTTTTTAGTGTATTTCTAAATTCCTGTTTGTTAGTTATTCTTGAATATTTTAAAAATTTCAGCTCAGATTTTGCAAAATACTGTAAGAAATTCATTGTGAATATGCCAAATATCTTTTTTGCTTCAGCCATAGGGCCAGAATATTTATTTTCATCTGCACCCGGAGCCTTGGCAATAACATAATCATAAGGGTGTTTGCCTATCTGAAGGTCAGTTCGAGGATTTTTAGCATCCATTAAGTAAAAATAAAGTTTCTGACCATGGTCTGAATTTATACAAGAAATATAAGCATTAACCTCTCTAAAACCCTCTTCGTTATTAACAGAAATCTTTTTTCTTAATTCATCATAGATTTTCATATCAAAATGGGGTTCTAGGGCATTATAAACATTATTCTGTTAAATCATATATAACAGAAGACATAACAATTATACAAAATATTGTGTCTTCTGGATATACAAAAGACAGAGACATCTGTTCAAAAATCTCTGTCTTTTAGTATATACTGAAAAACATAAATTTTTAATTTTATTATCCAGAAGCAAGTTTCTTGGCAAATTCATCAATCTCTTCATCCTCGTCAACAATGGTTATTTTGTCTTTAGGGGGGCCTTTCTTTTCATCCTCGTACGGAACTTCAACACAAAAGCCCATTTGAGTAAGTTCTTTAATTGCACCCTCATATTCTTTAATCAAAGAAGAATTAATAGTCTTAACATCAGATTTAATATCTTTCTTAGTAATAATATATTTTGATTTGGATCTATCAAAAAATCCCGTTTCTAAGAAACTTTTAACAATAGCAAGCCTATCATTTTTATTTTTAGTATGAGTTTCAAAGCTCGATATAAAACTGCTTTTCTCAAACTCAATCTGCTCGGAAATCTGCTGTGATAAAATGCTCAAATTTGATTCTAGCTTGAAAAAATCTATTTGCGTAGAAGGATCTAGTTTAAAGTGAATATACCGCTCCAAATAACTATTTTCCTGTTCAATTGCATTTTTATTTGTTTCAAGAATCTTGTTTATTTTAGAATGAACAACATTACCTAAATACTGTTCAAGCTCTTTTAAATTACTAGCATTAGTTATTGCATTTATTATCCTATAAAGATTTTTTTCAACCTTTTCTTTAGCCTCAGTATTATCAAGCGCTTTCTTTAAATTCAAAGTTCCTAAAAGCCTATATTCCTCTTCAAGAAATTTAATTAATTC
>CAYHUT010000096.1:0-4026 GCA_964359835.1 Candidatus Woesearchaeota archaeon | reverse complement strand
TAGAAGTAGAACTTGAATTTATTCTTTTCGGAGGGTTATTCAAAACCCTCTATAAATATTAAAACAAAGTGACCAATATGTGTTCTCTGAAAACCTTTCATATCATAATGAAGGTATTTATAATCATGAAAAGGATTTTCTATTATCCATTTTATCTTTTTAATTAAGATAGAATACATTTTAGAATCTTTTTTCTTGAGCTTCTCAATTTTCTTAGTTATTTCTTCTGTGTATAAATCTACATACATATTAACCAACCCTTTTCTCAAACTCTTGTCTAGAAAGGTGTTTAGTCTTTGCAATTTTTAACAGCTTAACTTTATATTCGGGTTTTAATTCAGGTTCAAGAAAATTTTGTTCATACTCCTTTACAACCCAATCTATAGTTTTAGATTTGTCTTTAAATCCGAATTTAGCTTTCACAATATTCAAAACCCTATTTGTGTTCTCATCTATGTTTATCATTGCTTGTACCATATATACATCAAATATATACTAATATACTTAATATATATAAACCTTTCCTACCACCAAACCTCAATCATGTTTGCAGGACCGTAAGTAACACCTTCCTCTTTCTTAGCATCATCTGCAATCTGTTTATTTACAATCAAGTAATCATTTGCTTCTTTTATATAACTTTCAGTTGCATATTCATTATGTTTAATCCTTTCATAAGCAGGCATTCGTAAAGAAGCACATCCAGATAAATTGGTTATCATAATAAGTCCGGCTAGGCCGATTTTTCCATTTTTTATCATTTTTTCAAGCATTTATTTTCACCAATAATTATCTAAGAATTGCCTTTAAAATGCCTTTACTAGAAAACATGGAAAACCTTTCCAAGATAACATCCTCTACTCGAAAACCCTTCCAAATTTGAACGGAAAACCTTATAAACTCTCAACCTTCACATATTCTGGGCGACCATAGTGGTCTGGTTCCACCCGATCCCATTTCGAACTCGGAAGTTAAGAAGACCCGCGTTCCAATTTGTACTGTACTTCCGTACGGGAAGGTTGGTTAGTTGCCCACTTCATATTCACTATGACTTCTAAACCTGTTAAACAAAAATTAAAAATATATGCTTTAGAAAGAATAAATTCTCTATTTTCAATGGCTAAAACCCATCCAAAACTAGCTGACAGATACGTAACTCTTTCAAGAAGAATTGCAATGAAGGTAAATCAGCCAATTCCAAAAGAATTAAAAAAAAGATTCTGCAAACATTGTAATTCTTACTTTCAAAATGGAAATTACCGCGTCAGAACAAAGAACGGTTACGTAGTTTATACCTGTTTCAGCTGCAAGAAATATTCTAAGTATAAAATTTAATTAAATAAATTATAAAATCTAAAAATATTAACAAATTTAATTATTTTATATACTCTTTTATCTTATCATCAACAAATCTTTTTAATTTAACAGAATAACTCTCGCCAGGTTTTAATCTATTGTTGAAATTCTCTCTTTGTTCAGCAAGAATATTATTTGCCTTGACAAATTGATTAGGATTATTTTCAGCATCTATGCTTTTAAAATCCATCCCATAATAAACAACTGAACCATCCCTATTTTTTCTTACAACAATGTAATCTGCTTTTCCATCGCTATTTCTATCATCTATAAAAACAATTCCATCTTTATCCTCTTGATTGCAGTAAGTTGTATTCTTTTTTGCTCTTTCAATATAAGCTGGTTGCTCGCATTTAATATCCTGTAAATTCACATTTGAATAAACCGGTTTTTCAGCATTAATATATTGATATCCAAATGCAAAAGCAGCTAAAACAACAGCAGTTAAACCGACACCAACATTAAATCTTTTCTTTTTACCAATTGATTCTTTATATTCACGCATCATTATTTCAAATTCATCATGCTGTCCTTTTTGCATGAATTGTAATTCTGATTGCTGATGCATTATATCAGTAGTCTTACTCTCTAAAGAAGTATTAATTTGCCTTTGCATCTCAACCAAGCCGTTCGTAATATTACTTAATCTACCAGGCAATTCTTTTGCAATTTTATCAAGATTTTCAGCAGATTCTCTAAATTTCTCTGCAGTATTAGCCGATTTAATCAAATTAGCCATGTAAACCTGCTCTCTATCTGTTAAATTTTTATTAATAGCAGTTGCAATATCTACAAATGATTTAAAATTAGAATGTATTCCTAAAAAATATTTTCTCCAGACACTATCTCTTTCTTTTGTCTCTCCTATGTACTTAGCAATATATTCTCTTGTTGATAAATTATCAAATTCATTTGCATCTACTAATTTACCCATTGTTTCAAGAAGATTATGTTCAGCTTGTGATAATGAGCTGTAAAAATGATTTTGGACATTTATATTTTCCTTTAATGTTTCTTCAAGTTTTGCAATTGCATTTAAATTAGAACTCTTTAATTCACCCATATCTCCTTTTAATGTAGTTACAGCCTCTAAACACCCGTTAACTGCTCCATATGATCTATTAAGATAGTCTTCTGCTTTTGGAATAACATCATCTAATTTTGCACCGTGGTTTACTAAATTTTCACTTAATCCTTTAATTCCTTTTCCTTCATTTAATTGTTTAATTAATTCTCTAATAATTTCATTATTTTTTTTAAAATTTTCTGTAACAGCAATTATATCTATCATTGCTTGTCTAAATTCATCAGGTGTTAATTTTTTTGGTTCAGAACCTTTCTCATCTGCCATTTTGTTCTCACTTAAAAGTCATAAAAGATTTATAAATCTTTGCTTTTTATCAGGGCTAATAAAAACACTTATATATCTTAGTAATATCGAAAAAATAACATAAAATGTACATACAAGAAACTAAAGAAATCGAGGGTATTCCAGTAACTATGATTGGTTATGAAATTGATCAATCCAAACATGCAGAAATTATAACTGGTCTTGTTGGAAAATATAGATTTTCTTTTCACATTGATAATGGCAAAATGAGTATTTATGGATTTGAAGATGATATTAAAACTCCTTTAAATTTCCAAGGCAAGTATATCCCTGCAAGATTACACTCTTATAAACAAAGAACAGACGTCCCTTTAGATCCAGTTAAAATGTTAATGTCTTTTCAAGGAGTTAAAGATTTAAAAGATTTTGTTTCCCTATTGGAAGAATTTCAAGGAAGACCTTTGCCAAAAGCACCAGATTTTCTTGAATCACGTTGTTAGAATCTAAAGTGCTGAAAAATCCATAGGGATTTTTGGTATGATCAAGGATTTTACCAAAATCGCTTGACAAAGTTAAATCCTCTTGGCTTGTATTCTCGCTGTTTTACAAATTTTTGAGCTATTGGCGGCCATTCATTCTTAACCCAGTATCTCTCTTTTACAATTAAATGACCAAAACCACGTTTTTTTAATTCGCGATTTACAACACCGCCTGCATGCGGATGCTTGAATTGTTTGGGTAAAGGGCTATTAAAACCGTGCATGTAATGAACCATTTCATGTGCTAAAGTTAAATCAATAATATATTCAGGTATAATATCATTCATGAAAATAGAATTAATTGCAATCTCAGTATTTCCATTCTTTAATTTTTTAATATGGCCAAATTTATTCTTCCATCTTCCTTTAAAACGTGTAACAACAACATTTCCTCTTTCTACCTCAGGAAACAACATCTGCCACATGCTGTCCATCCTCTGTCTTAGCCAGTAATCATCTCTCATGGAAATATTAACAATTCAGAATTTAAAAGATTAACTAATTTTTCTAGCAAAATAAACACTCAGAATAATGCGTCTTTATTCTAACAATAATTTTTAGTTACTTTTAAGATTAAATTAGAATAAACCCCTATTATTCTACGGCAAAAACATCTGATTTTTTAAGTTTAAAAAAGTCTTTTGCGAGTGTGTCTAATGCGGTTTTTATTCTTTTAATAGCTCTTTATCCATGGGAAAATTATTTATTGATATATCTTCAAATATAGGGACGATTTCATAATCTCCAATTATTGGATATGTGTTTCTCATTTCTATTACTAATTTTTGAAGTTCTTTGTAA
>CAYHUT010000095.1:0-4065 GCA_964359835.1 Candidatus Woesearchaeota archaeon | reverse complement strand
ATATTCTCTATCTTGTATTTAGTCAATTTAAAATCACTTCCTTCTTTATTTTTATAATCAATTAAACCATTATCTGCTTTGACTTTCATAACATAAATAAAACTACCAACCATAACAATCAAAGCGACAATCAAAACTAAAAATATCCATTCATTTTTATTCATGCTAAAAAGCCCTCAAATTCATTTTTCAATACCTAATAATTGGTATAGGAACATTGTAATAACTTTCAATTCATCGCCAGGTTTGGCTTCTAAAATCAAGCAATTATAATCCTGTTTGATTTTTGTTTCATTTGAAACAACAAGATAAACAACATTACTAGTAGTGCTAGTACAATTTATTACTGGTAAATCCCCACAGCCTTCCTCTTTAGCACAAGCTGGAAAGGCCTGTCTTCCTGTAAAGGATAAAAAACTAATTAATCTATTAATTTCATAACTTTTCTCTGAAAATTCAGCAGGATTAAAAGCAACATATGTTTTTCCAACATCTAATCCAAAGAAAGATTCTTTTTTAACACCTGTGATATCTGATGGCAACATCTCAAAACTAACTTGTTGACCATTAACAGTTGTTGTCCATCCCTTTTGATCAGTATAAATAAACTTATGACCATTATAATCAATTTCTTGACTATTCCCCTCACTTTCTATCCACATTGTTAAAACCGAACCAACCATTAAAACAATAATAAATCCAGCCATAAACCAAAGCATCTGCTTATTTTTCCATATGCTTTTTTTTACTTCTACTTTAGTTTCAATAGTCTTAGCATGTTTGTATTTTTTCATTAAAATTTAGATAAAATGCCTATTAAAAAACCTTGTGGTTCTATTTTCTAAGCAAGAAATATTTTAAAAATTATCAAATAAAAAAGTATGATTAAAAATCATTAAAGAAATAAAAAAGAAAAAAAGAAAAAATGTGAGGATTTACCTCACCCAGTATTTTCCCCTCGCCCAGTGCGCTGGGTTGATAAGGGGCGCAGCACCCTTATTATGCTACAGTTATTCCAGCTACAGTCATGTCAGTGCCTTTAACAGTTACAGCTGTGCCTTTTAATGTGTCTTTGAAACTTGCGTAGTTCTTTAAGACAACACCAGCTCTCTGTGTATCAGCAGCTTCCCAACCAGCTACAAGTAAAGCGTAGTTTGAACCATTTTTCTTTAATTCAATTACAGCTTCATTTGCTGCTAAGCCAGAGTTTGCTCCGTATGCTGGGAATTCTTTTCCTAACAATTGAGCTGCTACCTTGTTAACTGCAGGACCACCGACAACGATTGCGTTGTATTTGGTTAAGTCTGTTACATCTACATCTTTCATCATGATTGATGATGGGGTTGCAACTGCTCCTTTAACAATACTCGCCTTTGCTCCGCCTTTAACAGTTGCTACAATGACTTTAGCTTTGTAGTTAGTTACATCCTTAGGTATTCTTATTTTTAATACATCCCCTTCAATACCAGATTTAGGTGCTTCTATGATATATCCCCATTTTGCTCTACTATTGCCTGTATAAGCAGATATATCTAAAGCAGCTCCACCTGCAGCAGGTATGTATAATATATCATTTGATTGATATGTCCCGCCTGTTGGTCTGTGTCCTAAGTAATTAAGCTGATTTGTACTTGACTCTCTAAAGTAAATATGCAATTCATCACTAGCTGCAGATGATCTGTTTAAAATCAACTTAAATTGAGAGTAAGCCAAAGCACTGTTGTTAGTTAAACCTGTTTGCAAGTAGTTGCTTGTCCAAGAAGTAGGCACACCTGTAAATCCATTTGATCCTGAAGTGTTCAAAAATAACAAATTCAAATGCAAATCAGATGTTGATTTGTAATCAATAGAACCTACTTGTAATACTGAGTAGTTAACAGCAGTATTACCGCCTGTCCCGCTATTATCAAGTGGGTAAGCATTATAGAATAATGGCTTAGCTGTTGTTGTATCTTTTCTATATAAGTTAACAGCTGTTGCATTTTTCTCAATATACAACTCACTAGTTGCAGTAGGGGTAGATGTAATATTTGCCTTCAAACCAGTTCCAGAACTTGTACTCTTTGATGTAATTTGGATTACATGTGCATCTGTTGTTATAGCAGTTACACCAGTTGAGTCATATACTGTCTTTATCTCAGGTTTAATTTCATATATACCCATATCATCATCACTTTGCGCTACTGATTCAATTGTGACACAAGCATAATTGTTTGGTAGGCATAATAAGTCACCAACATAAGGTGGATGGCTTAATGGGTAGTCTGGAATGCTCAATGAAGTTGAGGTTAAAGACTGCCCCAATGTAACTCCAAGCAAAGGTCTTGAATTTGCTGTAGCCCTAAGATTAGCTAATTGCCATGTCCATAATGGATTGTTTTTATCCTGTCCAATAAAGTAATCTCCACTAGTATATGACTTCAAAGCAGGTTATTTTGTAGCATCTGCAATTACTAATGTAACTGAAGATTTACCGCCAGAGGTGCTTGAACCAACATCAATTAAATCTTGTGCTCTTATAGAAAGACCATTGATTGTTTTTGTTTGGCTAGTTGCAGTTGCACCATTAACAGTATCGCATTGTCCATCAACACAAATCTTTGTATTAGCACCACCAATAGCTTCAACACTTACCTTTTTTCCATTTACAACAACAGAGTCATATGTTTCCATATTAAATTTATCGCCAGCAACAGCGGTTAATGATGTTGCAGATGAAGCTTGTGTAATTTCTAAGGTCTTTCCTAAGAAGTCAAGTTGTATAGGGTATGTCGAAGAAGCGTTACCGATTTGGTTGCTTTCTTTAAGATCTGCATCAAATATATAGTAATATCCCATTGATGCTTGTCCAAATCTTAACAAAATATTGTCTCCGTATTTTTCACCAGATGTGTTAAGTTGACCCATTGTCAAACCAGTTGCTAAGAATGCATTAGATGTAAAATTGATTCTTTCATGGGAGTCATATGTATTAGACGCCTCTCCTGAGGTGCCTGCAACTGTTCCAATTGAGATTAAAACCTGCTTATTTTTTAAGCCTGGCAAAGTTGTATCTCTAATTTCAGAACCAAATCCTGTTGAAGAATCCGTTAAAGCTGTACCCATTACTATATCCTTAGAATATTTTTGGTCTAGTTCAACTGTTCCTGCATTGGATGTTGTTGTGGTTGAGCTGCTACTTGATGAAGCTGCTACTGCTGGCAAACCGGAAATAATATCTCCAGCTGCTGCTGTATCGTCTGATGTTCCAGCGATACCATAAATAACTACAGTATCTCCGCCATTCTTAAATGGTGCTGGATAATCTGCTAATGTCATATCTGCGGCAAGTGCACCAGTAACGGTCATGCCTAACATAGCTACACTAGCACCGATAGCAGCTACCTTCCTTAATGTTTTTCTTAATTCTTGCATTGTTTAAAACACCTCCATGTGTTTTTTTTGTTTTAACAAAAAAGCAGTTTGCTTTTCTGTTTTGATGTCGTCAAGTTCAACGAACTTGAAGACAAACCCACCCGATATGGGTTGCGCTACCCATTACGCAAATGGGTTATAGTTAAGTATCAAGATATCTGCCTTCAGTAGATATCTTTCCAACTTAGTTAAACTATTGAACACAAAATACTGTTTATAAAGATATCGCTGCTAAAGCAGATAATATAGGCCTTCTTTGGTCAAAAACGAGGCTTTAAAGCCTTAAAACCTCTAAAATCGCTTAAAACAGCCTATTTGGTGTTATCACTTAAAAGTGAACATTAAAAATTAAGTATACCCATCTCCTTATAGACGACAAACCTCATTTTATTTATAAAGTTTATTTATAAAATAGTTCCAAAAATAAGGCAAAAACAGCCTTTTTTAGCCCTTAGGGGGGTTTGAATTCTAATATTTTCAAAGTCCTCTTAGAGAATTTAGATTTATATGGTCATTCAAAATTCTCTTTATATTCAACTCTTTTGAACATATTTGCCCCATAAAGTATCATCTGTTCATTACCTACATTGCACCAATTCCAAGGTTTCTCTCTATTTAAATGCTTACATATAATCGAACAATCAGCATAAA
>CAYHUT010000094.1:0-4095 GCA_964359835.1 Candidatus Woesearchaeota archaeon | reverse complement strand
AACTATTGGATTTAATAAAATTTGTCAGGAATAGCTAAGTATCGCTAACTTGACAGTATCTTATAACCAAAAAACTACTATTTATTCTAGCTGGTTATTTATTTCTTTTAATTTGCTTTTTAGCTTTTTCAAGCTCTTTTATGCACAAAGCTTCAACATCTTCTTCTGCTATTTTTAGAGCAAGACCGCTAGTTGCAATAGCTGCTCCTATTATGAATCCAAGAATTACAGCACTTGGTGGAAAACCAGGGAGTATAGCAATAGTTCCTATAACTGCCCCCGCACCTAATCCTATTCCAACATTAAGTTTATTTGAACTTGTAACTGATGTTAAGAGTTTTGTAAAATATTCATTTATTTCAACAATGTCAAATACTTTCTTGGTTAGTTGTATATTTGCTTTTAGCTCTATATCCCACTGCTCCACGAATCTTTTGAAAGAATCTTCATTCGGATTTTCAATAAATGCCTGTTCTAATGCCAGTCTTCTTTCAGTATCTTGCAATCCTAAAGCAAATGCAACAAAAATCTCTAATAATTTTTTTGTATTATTTTTTAATTCTTTATTATCAGTAGCTTGTGAGAATAATTCATAAATTTTTTGCAATTCTGTAATTGCTTCATTTAAGCCTGGGGTTATTACCTTAAGGAGATTCTTTTCATTTTTTACGCATGTCCTTAATATTGCCACACCTTTTGGGTCTTGAGGATTAACTGCAAGAATTCGAAGAGCTTCAGTTCTATTTTTCGCAATCTTGAGCTTAATATTCATAGAACGTATTACATTATTCTTAAAATCTAAGAAATATTTCTTCTTTGACTCTAGCTCTCTTTCATTCATGGATGTTTTTCAGATTTGTTCATATTTAAGACTTTTTATTTCAGAAAAACAGATGAATATTCTGTTAAATAATCTATGGTTGTTCTAAACCTTAAAATTAGCCATTTCTATTGTTAAATTAGAATAAACTATGATTGTTTCAAATATAAATTATTTAATTAGAACAACTTCTTTTAATCCGCGAAAATCTTCATCACCGGTTATGACTTTTGCACTTAATCTTCTTGCTGTTAATAAAACAAAAACATCAACTAACCCTATATGTTTTCTTTCTTTTTTTATAATTGCATGAAGCTTTCCTGCTTCTTCGGCAAAGTCTATATTTATTTCAAATGCCTTGGATACAGATAATATTATATTTTTAGCTTCTTTAAAATCATATCCCTTTCTTTGAAAAAAACTTGAAAGCTCGGAAATTGTCAAAATATTTGTATAATTTAGACTATTGGAATTTTCGATTAATTCTTTTACTTTTTTTCCTGAATCTGTTCCTTGAAAATATTCAACCCAGCTATAAGCATCAATAACATACTTATTCATCTTCCAACTGCCCCTTTAATTTATCACTTTTTGTGAAAGAACCTAAATTCTTAAACATCCCAAAACCTGATTTTTTTACCTTTTCAATTGTAATCTTAACCATTTCATTTTCAACTAGATTTTCATGCTCAACTAATTCATGGGGTATTGTAACTGCCAATGAACCGCCAATTTTCCTTGTTTTAATTAATGCTTCCATGTTAAGTGTAACATCAGGTATAATTTTATTATATATAAAGTTTTCTATTTGTTTCATAGAATTATTAGTAATTTAGGATTCAAAAAGATTTGCAGCAATAATGAGAAGGGGTATATACAATAGAGAATTAATTTTGTATCCAATAAACACAAATTTTGGATTTTCAGTAGGTTTTGAAGTTGATGCTGTGCCTAACAGCCTTTATCCAGGAGTTGAACAAGAAAGAAAATAACTTGTTGTATTTTTAGAAAAACAACTCCCCGATGGTTATGGTTTTGAAGAATTGTCTAAATTATTTAAGAATCCAATTAATGACGATATTATAAAACTTTGCGAGCTTCCTAAAATAAGATCAAGAAACCATTATAATTATTAATGTTCTAACTTTTTAGAATGATGAAAATGTAATTTTCAGCACGCCAAAAATTAATGTTCTAATTTTTTAGCGTAAGCTGTTGTTTTATCACGGCCATCTGCTTTTGACTTGTAAAGAGCTAAATCTGCTTTATGCAAAAGTTCTTTTGAGTCAAGAGTATTATTGGGGAATGTTGCAACGCCTAAGCTTATGGTTAAATTTCCATTCGGCTGCATTCCCTCGTTGAAAAATACAAAGTCCCTTATTTTCTGCCTTATTAGTTCGGCTTTTTTTGTTGCAGATTTTAAATTTGCATGAGGTAAAACAATTACAAATTCTTCTCCGCCGTAACGCGCAACAATGTCATAGCCGCGAATATTTGTCATTAGAGTTTTTACAACATCAATTAAAACCTTGTCGCCTTTTTGATGCCCATTTAAGTCATTATAGTTTTTGAAGTAATCAATGTCAATCATTACAACACTAACTGGAAATTTTTTCCTTTCTGCAAATTTTATTTCTTTTTCCAAGTATAAATCTAGATAACCGCGATTGTAGGCGTTTGTCAGAGGGTCACGAATTGCGGAGTTGAAGTTTCTTTCATTGTCAATTGCAAGTTCAACAGCAGGCCTTAAAATAAAATCTACAAAATGCTTTAGAAAATTTCTATCCGTTTCTGAAATGGATTTTTTGTTTTTTTTAGCAAGTATAAAAATTCCCAAATCTGCACAGGGAAAAGCAATAATTGATTCGCATTTTATCTTTTCAAGTAAATTAGATGGTAAAGTTTTTTCTTTTTCGCAGTCAATTTCAAGAATCTGCTGGTTGAAAACTTCTATTAGTTTTGATTCAGGTTCTAGATATGAATCTGAGAAGGCATCTATTATCTCCTTTGAAACATTGCTAAAGGCAGTTGCCTTGAATTTCTGGTTGTGTGTTTTTTTGTAGAATAGAAATATGTTTTCTGTAAAAGAAGGATAGGTTGTAAGTGTATTTAAGGCAGTTATTAGTTTTAATTTAGAACGTTTTTGCTCATTTATTTTGTAAACTGAATATAAGAAAAAGCTAATTTCTTTTTGTTTCAGGTTTTGTATTTCTTCTAGTGTTAGCGATTGCACTGTATTTTAATGTAAAGAAAGTTTTTAAAGTTAATTGTAAAGAAATTATACTCTTCTACCACGCTTTCCACCAGCTTTTTTACAGCCGTCGTGAGGTGTTGTTGTAACATCTTCAATTAAACCAATTTTGAAACCTGATCTTGATAAAGTTCTTATTGCAGCATTAGCGCCTGGACCAGTATTTGTTGGACCATTGTGTCCGCCTGGTGCACGAACTTTTATATGCAAAGCATTAATTCCTTTTTCTCTTGCTTGTTCAGCTGCAATTTTAGCGGCAGACATTGCGGCTGTTGGGGAGGATTCTAAACGGTGAGCTTTAACAACCATTCCACCTGAACCTTTGCCTAATGTTTCTGAACCAGTTATATCAGTAATATGAATAATAGTATTATTATAAGAAGAGTATATATGGGCTATGCCCCATCTTAATTTTTGCTGTGGTCTGTTGTCTCTTTCCATTTTATTCCTCTACTGTTCCTACTTTTTCTTCTATTTTTTTAATCTCTTCAAGTTCTTTAGCCGTTTCATCTTCCTTCTTTTCAACTTTCTTTTCTTTCTTTTCTTTTGTTCTTTCTGGATGATCTGGGCTTGCCAAAGCAGATAAAGGATTAAATTCTATCATGAATTCTTCAGCAGTTGGAACGATGTAAGCAGGAATTGTTACTTTTTTTCCTGCGATATTAACATGGCCGTGAATTATGAATTGTCTTGCTTGGTTAGATGAAAGTGCAAAACCTTTTTTGAAAACAAGTGTTTGTAATCTTCTTTCTAATAAGTCTGAAGCTTTTAATGCTAATACATCTTCTAATGCCGATTGCAGAGGCAATAAACCTACTTTGGATAATTTGTTTAGTAATTGTTTTTCCTCAACTAAAGATTGTTTCTCATTTCTTTTAGCAATTAATTTTTTAGCTTGACTTGTAAATCTCCTAACTTCAGAAGCGGCTTTCCATATCTCTGTTTTACTTTTTAATCCAAATGTTTTTTGAATTTCTTTTTCTGAATCTATTCTTGCGCGTTGCCATGGGTGGCTAGGACCTGT
>CAYHUT010000093.1:0-4118 GCA_964359835.1 Candidatus Woesearchaeota archaeon | reverse complement strand
TTTTTTGTTTTAAATAATGGGGGGAATATTGTTTTAAAACAGATTAAAAAAGAATCTTTGGTTAATGATTTGGGTTTGATTAAAAAAGTTAGAAAGGCTGAAGACCAAATCAAAAAAGGCAAATACCTAAAAATTGACTCCAAGGCAAGTATAGAAGAAATTGATCGCTTGCTTATGGGGTGAAATGATTGGAAATAACCTATTCAGAAGAATTTCAAGAAGATTACAGAAAAATAAAAGATGGTTCTCTTAGAGCTAAAATTTTAAAACAGATTAAAAAACTAGAGGAAAATCCTGATTCTGTAAAACCTTTGATGTATGAATTAAAAGGAAACAGGTCTTTACGTGTTCATCCATTTAGGATAATTTATCGAATTGAACAAGATAAGGTAATAGTGTTATGTTTTGAGCATAGAAAAGATGTTTATAGGTAATCTTTAAATAAACTAAGATTCTTGTTATATCATGGCTGTTAAAGAGGTTGTTAAGATTCTTAGAAAAGAGTATGGGAGTAAAGGTGTTTTTCTTACTCATTTGAATCCATTGCAATTACTTGTTGCTACAATACTTTCTGCGCAATGCACTGATGCGCGTGTTAATATTGTTACTTCAAAATTATTTAAAAAATATAAAACTGTTAATGATTATGCTGCTGCTGATTTGAAAACTTTTGAAAACGAGATTCACAGTACAGGTTTTTATCATAATAAAGCCAAGAATATTATTAATTCTGCTAAAATGATTAATGATAAGTTTTATGGCAAGGTTCCTTCTACGATGGAAGATTTGTTAACTTTACCCGGTGTTGCTCGCAAGACTGCAAATATTGTTTTGACAAATGGTTTTGACAAAGTTTCTGGAATTGCTGTTGACACGCATGTTTTCAGGCTTGCTCACAGGTTAGGGTGGAGTTCTGGTAAAACTGCGGATAAAGTTGAAAAGGATTTGATGAGATTAGTTGATAAAAAAGATTGGGAGTGCGTTAATCATATCTTAGTCAGTCATGGACGTGCTGTTTGTGTTGCTAAGAAACCAAAATGTTCTAATTGTTTGATTTGTAAATATTGTCCTTCGTGTAAAAAAATTAAGGGGTGGTGTTGATGAAATTAATTTATATGATTCACAAGCATTATGCCACGCATCTGCATTATGATTTAAGATTGGAGATGGATGGTGTTTTGAAGAGCTGGGCTGTTCCTAAAGAGCCTTCTAATTCTTTGAAAAGATTGGCTGTTGCTGTTGATGATCACGATATTTCTTATGCTAATTTTAAAGGAACTATTGGTGCAGGGTATGGGGCTGGTAAGGTTGAAATTTATGATTCTGGTTATTACGAGCTTGTTGATAGGAAAGATAAAAAAATAATTGTTAAATTGCACGGCAAAAAACTGAAAGGTTTATGGGCTCTTGTTAATTTCAAGGATAAAAACTGGTTGTTTTTTAAGATGAAGTTGTAGTTTTAAAATCAAAAGCTTTTTATGATTCTTTAATATTAACTTTTTATGAAAATTCTATTTGGACCTGGAGGTGTTGGTTCGCCTGCTGTTAATGGTTTAAAACATTTGGATAAATTGGGTTTGGAAGCAGCTGAGATTGAATTTACTTATGGTGTTAATTTTACTAATGAATATGCTGCTGAGGTTGGAAAAGTTGCGGCTTTATTAAAAATATCTTTAAGTGTTCATGCGCCTTATTACATTAATTTAGCATCTGAAGATTTAACTAAACGAAAAGCTTCAATTAAAAGAATTTTAGATTCTGCTGAACGCGCTCATTATTTGGGTGCTAGATTTGTTGTTTTTCATCCTGCTTTTTACGGCAAGATGTTACATGATGAGGTTTATTCTATTGTAAAAGAAAGTATTTTAGGAATGCAAGAAATTATTAATTCAAATAAATGGAATGTTGTTCTTTGCCCTGAAACTGCTGGGAAGAAAACTTCTTTTGGCGGTTTAGATGAATTGTTAAAATTATCAAAAGAAACTTCTTGCGGTGTTTGTGTCGATTTTGCGCATTTAAGTTCTATAAATAATGGTATTGTTTATTATAACAAAGCTTGCGAGATTTTAAGCAAGTTTGATTCTGCTAAAATTACCTCGCATTTTTCAGGCATTGTTTGGGGGGATGGTGGAGAGAAGAATCATATTCCAACAGATTCCAAAGAGGCCAAAGAATTGATAACTGCTTTAATTAAACATAAGATTTCAATAAGGATGATAAACGAAAGTCCAATTAATGTTGAAGATTCTTTGATGTGCCAACGAATATTTGAGAAGATAACTTAATATTATTGTAGTTACCTAATTTTTCTAATTTGAATATATACCCAGCATAAATTCATGGTTATTTTTTTGGTCTTTTAGTAGCTTTAAATATTGCATCTCCGCAATTAAAGCAATTCTTTGTGTAACTAGGGGAGGGAATGTCACTTCTAGAATTTTCATTAATTTTAACCTCGGGTGCACCTAAAATATATTGATTGCAAAGATTGCATTTATAAGCTACTTTTAGCAAAGGTCTTCTATCTATATATCTAATAGTTGAATCTTCTCTTTCTTTAAGAGTCATTTCTCTATTTTGGAGTACTGCAAAAATAGAATAGTTACCTGCAACGTGATCCTTTATAATTATTTTATTAGGTTCAAATTTTCTAATTGCAGTGATAAGATCATCATAATCAGAAAATATTCTGCGTTCCAGATTTTCTGGCAATTTTAACCATCCAGGTGTTTCTTCTGCCATATATTTAATTTATACTTTTGATTATTAAAGTTTTATATTTTAGAAAAGAGATATTTGAAACTTATCTTCGTCTTGAAAATTTACTATTTGAAAATCTTTGTGGTCCTCCGGATCTGTTATGTGAGAAATTTGGCCTGCCACTTGGACGTTTTGGTGCTATGAAAGCCAGTTTTTTAAATTCAGGTGTTACAAGTTTTTGGATTAATAATGAACGGTCTTGTAAAACTTTTCTGAAATTATCATAGTCTTCTTCAGCTAACAAAGAAATAACTTTTCCCTCGCTGCCAGCCCTTGCTGTTCTTCCAATTCTGTGAACATATTCTTCAGATGTTCTTGGCAAATCGTAATTAACTATTAAATTAACATTTTTTATGTCTAAACCACGTGCAGCAACATCACTTGCAACTAAAACTTGAAGTTTTTTTGCGTGGAATGCTTCAATTACACTTGTTCTTCTATTTTGAGTTAAACCACCGTGTAATGCTTCGGATTTTACGCCTTGATTTATTAAATTTTTATGAACTAAATCAACACCTCTTCTTGTGCTGCAGAAAACAATTGTTAATCCTTCTGTTTCTTGCTGAAGAGCGTGCATTAATAATGAAAATTTATTGTATCTGTCAATTTGATAGTAATGTTGAATTAACTTGCTTTTGTCAACGTAGGTTGGCATTTTAATTCTTTCAGGATTATTCATGTAATTCTTAGTTATGTTCATTATTGCAGCAGGCATTGTTGCGCCGAATAATAATTTTTGGGATGTTTTAGGTATTCTTGAAATAATCTTGTTTAAATCGTCAATGAAACCCATTTCAAACATTTTATCTGCTTCATCAAGAACTAGGATTTTTACAATGCTTAGATTTATTGTTCCTCTTTGAAGATGGTCTAAGATTCTGCCGGGAGTACCTACAACAACATCAGCTCTTGCTAAATGGTGTATCTGAGGATTAATTGCAACTCCGCCTGTTATTTCAACAATTGCAGTTCTTCTGTATTTTGTGAATTTTATAAATTCTTTTGTGACTTGTGAGCATAATTCTCTTGTTGGAACTAAAACTAATAGCTGTATTCCTTTGCCAGGAATTACTTTTTCCAAAGTTGGGAAACCAAAAGCAGCGGTTTTTCCAGAACCTGTATGGGATAATCCAATTAAATCTCTTCCTGCTTGAATTATAGGAATGCATTTTTCTTGTATTTCCGTAAATTCCGAGAAATTTAAATCCAGGATTGCTTTCTCAAATTCAGGTTTTAATATAACACCTTTCGTATTCATATGCTCTATGGTAATTAAGATACCTTTTAAAGCTATCTTTTTCACCAGTATCTCCGAATAAGTTTTTAAACTAGAGTGTTATCTCTAGTTTATGAGGATT
>CAYHUT010000092.1:0-4120 GCA_964359835.1 Candidatus Woesearchaeota archaeon | reverse complement strand
AAAGAGCAACTGGAAGCGCTATTTTTGTAATGGGCAAGACTATTGCATACGCCGCTGTTTACGGTCCAAGAGAATTATATCCGCAGGTATTTCAAAACCAAGAACGTGGAGTTTTAAGATGCCATTATAATATGATGGCTTTTTCAGGTTCTGGTGACAGAGTAAGACCTGGTCCAAGCAGGCGTAGCAAAGAGATTTCAATGGTTACTGAAAAAGCATTATTTCCATTATTGGATTTATCTGATTATCCAAATACTGTAATTGATGTTTTCATTGAACTTTTACAGACTGATGCTGGAACAAGATGCGCAGGAATAACTGCTGCTGCAATGGCTTTGGCTGATGCAGGAATACCAATGAGAGATTTGGTTACAGCTGTTGCTGTTGGAAGAATTGAAGATGGTGTTGTTGTTGATGTAAATAAAGAAGAGGAAGATTACGAAGGCGGAATGGCAGACATTGCTATGGCCATGTCAACAAGAACAGGCGAAGTAACATTACTTCAAATGGATGGAGATGTTACAAGGGAGCAATTACAAATGGCTCTTGAAGCAGGCAAGAAAGCTTGTGAAAAAATCAAGGAAGTGCAGATTAAAGCTCTTCGTGACAAGTATAAGGGGGAGTTATAATATGGCAGATGTAATTAGAGAACATTCACTAAAAATGTTGTCAATGGGTTATAGAGAAGACGGAAGAAAATTTGATGAATTTAGGCCAGTTCAAATTGAATATGGTGTTTCATCAAAAAGTGCCGAAGGCTCTGTACGCGTTAGAATTGGCAAGACTGAAGTTGTTGCTGGTGTAAAAGTTGAGATAGGCAAACCTTATCTAGACACACCTAATCAAGGAAGTATAATGGTTAATGCTGAGCTTTTACCAATGTCTTCACCTGAATTTGAATCAGGCCCGCCAAGTATTGATGCAATTGAACTTTCAAGAGTTGTTGATAGAACAATCAGAGAAGGCCATGCTTTGAATTTTGAGAAGCTTTGCATTAAAGAAGGTGAGAAGATGTGGATGGTATTAATAGATATCTATCCAATCAATGATGATGGAAATCTTTTTGATGCAGCAGCACTAGCAGGTTTAGCAGCAATACAAGATGCACGCTTCCCAAAAATGGATGGCGAGAAAATTTTATATGGTGAGCCATCAAATGAAAAATTACCATTAGAACATTTACCAATGTCATGCACTGTAATCAAAATTGGACAGACTTTTTTAGTTGATCCATCGCCAAATGAAGAAAAACTTTGCGATGCAAGATTAACTGTTGGTGTTCTTGATGATGGGACTGTTTGCGCTTTGCAAAAAGGCGGAGATTTGGGCATATCGCCGGCTGACATTGACAAGATGATTGAAATGGCACAGGAAAAAACCAAAGAGCTAAGAAAAAAGCTTAAAAAATAAGGAGAAAAATAATGAAAATTACCAAGTATGAAAGAGCAAGACTTATTGGGGCTAGAGCCTTACAATTAGCTATGGGTGCTCCTATGCTGGTTGATATGAAAGAGGAAGACCTTGAAAAAATAAGCTACAATCCAATTGAGATTGCAAAAGCTGAATTTGAAAAAGGCGTTCTTCCAATAACAGTCAAAAGACCTTTGCCAAAACGAATGGAATAATTTCTTTTTTCTTTCTTTTTATTTAGAAGATAAGTTCTATAATCTCCTTTGTCGAAAGAACTTTTATTCTATCCTGGCTTTTTAAGATTAAATCATTGCTCCATAAAAAACATGAATTCTTTATACATAATGCGAAAAACTCCATATCTTTTTTATCTGGCGAGATAAATTCAGCTTCTTTTAAAAATTGAGAATATTCTTTTTTATTAATAAATTTTACAACTTCTTTCAATTTTTTAAATTGCTCTTTAAATTCTTTGTCAGTTATTTTTAATTTCCTTTTAATTTCTTGTGAGTATTTTTCAATTTCTTCCAATGCTATTTCAGAAGAGATTAATTCTAAATTTGAAGTTATTAATAGTTTTCTTGTTAATGATTCTTGCCAGAAGAAACTAAACAAGATGTTGGTATCCACAACAATTTTCATTTTTTCCTTTCTGTCCTTATAAAATTTACAGCCCATTCATTAAATTCTTTTTCTTCGTTTAGCTGTTTTAGCATATTTTCTTTTGTTTCAAGTATCTTTGTTTTTTCTGTTATGCAATTTCTAATTAAACCACTCCAGTTAATTTCTGAGAACTTTTTCATTGATTCGTGTACTTCTTCAGGTACAGATAAGGTTATAGATACCATTTTTCCCTCCGTTGATGTATAAAAGCATATATACGTTTAAATATTTAAATCTATCTTTTTTAATTGCATTGTTCTTAATTTACCTCAAATAACAAAGATTACTCATTGGGTTGAAAACCCTTATCCACCGTATAAAGAAGAATATGGGAAATTAAAAGAAGTGTAAGAGTATGAAAGAATTTATTGAGAGCTATTTATACTAACAGATACAAATTTTTAACCAATATGTTTGTATTTGGGGTATATACTGAAGACATTATTTTGCTAAATTATTTATGTCTTCCAGTATACAATAATCAGGGATTTTTCAAACACCTAAAATTATAATAATCTATATTTGTTTTACGGCAAAAACATCTGAATATTTGCCGGATAGTTTTGCTATTCTATTAATCTCTATTGTTGAAATCTCCCCAGGAAAATAGTTGTCTGTTAAAATCCCTATCCTTTTTCTTAAATTATAAGTATTTGCAATTTTTGCAAATGCTATCCAGCCATTAAATGATTCATAAACCATATCATAATTTATTAATTTTAAGTCATAATCTTACTTGAAATCTTTTAGCTTTCTGAAAAACTTTCTTGTGTTTCTCCTTTTTAGAAGCCTATGATGATAAAAATTCCTGAATCCTAAAAACTCTATGCCTCTGTTTATTGGCATTATTTTTGATTTTTCATGATTTAATTCTATCAATAAATTCTCTTTGAGAAAATTATTTATTTCCTCTTTGTAAAATTCTAACTTGTTTTTGTCATTGTTCAATATTATAAAATCATCAACATATCTTATATAATATTTTACTTTAAGTTTGTGTTTTACAAACTGGTCAAGCTCATTTAAGTAAACATTTGCAAGAAATTGGCTTGTTAAATTGCCTAAAGGCATGCCCTTGCCTTCAATATTTGAATTATGATTTTTAAGTATATTTTTAATAAAAAATAATAATTCTTTGTCTTTTATTGTTCTGCTTATTATCTCTAAAAGTTTGTCATGATTGATTGTATCAAAATAATGTTTTATATCCCCCTTGAGGAAAAATCCTTTTACATCTTTGTTATTATATTTGTTTATTAATGTGCCATTTCTGGTAGCTTTTTTCATAAATATTTTTAATCTGTTTAATGCAGCTAATGTTCCTTTGCCTTTCCTGTTTGCATAAGAATCATAAATAAATTTCTTTTCAAAGATTGGTTCAATAATATTGCATATTGTATGATGCACTATTCTGTCTCGAAAATCACTAACGCTAATTTTTCTTGTCTTAGGGTCCCTTAAAATAAATGTTTCTAATGGTTTTGGCCTATAAGAATGAAACAGAAGCTCAGTTCTTAGAATTGCTAAATTGTTCTTTAGATTTTTTTCAAATTCAATTACATAAGGTTTTAATGTTTTTCTTTTTCTTGCTTTTTGAAATGCTTTTTCAATATTTTCCTTAGAACATAATTGAGAATATAATTTAGTGTATGATTCCATGAGCATAAGCCCTTGGCACATGCCCGAGTCATTCCACGAGAACGACCATTGTTGTTGAGGTTGTTGTTGCCATTGACATGGAATTCACCATTGTTGTAGTTGAACCCAGAGGCCCTCGCTGTTGTAGCCCAGTACATCATTCAATAGCACCGCAGATTCACGATTTCAGTTACCTTACTCAGTGTTTCTGCTGAATGCTAAAAAACCAAAGGTTTTTGGCACGCCAGAAATCTTTGATTTCTCAGCGTTTTATGACAATTTTAAAACTGCCTTGATGGATGGACGTGTGGCCCTGACATGATGCAGGGCAAAGAAAAGAATTAATAGGTTGTTTTTAAATAATCCCGCCAGAAATCCTGCGAGCACCAAATAATTCTTTTTAATTTGC
>CAYHUT010000091.1:0-4240 GCA_964359835.1 Candidatus Woesearchaeota archaeon | reverse complement strand
GGGATTAAACCGTATTTGAATGATATCAAGAAAGAGCTCTGGAATCTGCATCAAGTTGATTCTTTGGGTTCTGGTTTTGATTTTGATGAGCCGGTTGCTTGGGGATACGCAGTGGGGAAAATGATTAAAGCGATTGCCGGCGGTTTGCCTGATAAAAAGATACTTTGCCATTTTCACGAATGGCTTTCCGGCTCGGCGTTTGTCTATCTTAAAAAAGAAAAAGTCTCTTTTGCTTCTGTTTTTACGACGCACGCAACTACTTTAGGCAGAAGTCTAGCGGGGCGAGGGGTTGATTTTTATAATAATTTTGAAAGCATTAATGCCGACGCGGAGGCGCGAGTAAATTTCGTCCAGCATAAGCATCAGCTTGAGAAGGTAATCGCTTTAGGAGTTGACGAATTTACGACGGTAAGTCAGATTACGGCACTTGAAGCGAAGTATTTTTTAGGAAGAGATCCTGAATTTATCTTGCCTAACGGACTTGATATTGAAAAATTCCCGACGATAGAGGAAATAACGCGCAAACACAATATTCAAAGAAATCGCATCAGGAAATTTTTGATTTATTACTTTTTTCCTTATTATAGTTTTGACATATCTCAAACGATTATTTTTTATACAGCCGCCCGATACGAATTCCGCAATAAAGGGATTGATGTTTACATTCAATCTTTAGCGCGGCTGAACGAGAAACTTAAGAAAGAAAAAAGCAAGAAAACCGTGGTTAGCTTTTTTTGGATCCCCGCCAACGTTTCCGGTATCAATAAAAATCTTTTAAAATTCAGAGAGATATTCAACGATATTCAGAACTCTTTGGAAGAAGTGGAAGAGGAGATGGAAGACACGATCCTTTATTCTTTGATCTCCCAACGCGATATCAAAGTTAGCGATCTTTTGGACAGCCAAATGATGTTATCGCTTAAGAGTAAAATCAGGGAGATGAAGTCGGAAAACGCTTTGCCGCCCTTGGCAACGCACGATTTAATTGATCCATATGATCCAATTATCAAAGCGCTTAGAGATAGCGGCTTAACGAACAAGGAAGAAGACAGAGTGAAAATAATATTTTACCCGATTTATTCGAGCGGGTCGGATGGGCTTTTAAATTTGGAATTTTACGAGAGCATTCAAGGTTCTCACTTCGGGGTTTTTCCTTCTTTTTACGAGCCGTGGGGCTATACGCCGCTTGAAAGCGCTGCTTTGGGGGTTTCCTCCGTTACTACTGATCTTTCCGGTTTTGGCAGATACTTTAAATCGGATTTGTTCGGTCAAGAAAACCCCGGAGTGTATATTGTAGAGCGATTTGGCAAGAGTGATGAAGAAACCATTGATTTGCTTTCTGAAATTTTACATCATTATGCCTCTTTAAGCAGGCGCGAGCGAGTAGATAATAAGATTGCCGCTTATAAATTAGCGGCGCGTGCCGATTGGGGTATTTTCGTTAAAAATTATTTTATGGCACATGAGAAAGCGATGGCTAAACATCTGACATTTGACATTTGACATTTGACATCTGACAATCGAGTGTTAAATATCAGATGTTTCTCTATGTTATTACTTCATCAAATTGGCAGTCATAAAATTCAAAAAGAGATTCCCGATGATCCTCAGCTTTTATTGACTAACAAGCGAGGAGGGTTTTTTTATTGGCAGGACAATCCGGTTTCCAGATATCAGGGATTTTATTTCAGAGATGGCGATAAAATGTACAAGACTATCGCTCAAATAAGATTGGGAGTCGCTTTGGCGCCCAAAAGGATAAAAAACAATTTTTGGAATTTTGAAGTGGAGCGCTCAAGTGGTTTGACTGAAAGATTTTTTATGGACCCGGCTTCCGACTCCCTGATTTATGAATTAAATAATTCAATAAATTTTTATTTGGATTTAGATTGCAAAGAAATATTTGATAATGAAGTAGATGGGCGCTTTTATGATATCTCCGAGGAAGATGGATGCGTGATTATTTCTTATGTGAAAAAGAAAGAAGATTCAACCCAATATGATTATTTTTTAGCCATAGCCGGAAATGATTACAGCTGGGAGAAAAAGGGGATGTGGTTGGAAAAAAAATACTCATATGACGAACAAAGGCGTGATCCGCCTTATGAGAGATATGTGTTTTCAGCTATTGCCTTAAAAGGTAAAGAATTTGTGTTTTCTGCTGGCATGGACAAGGAGACCGTAAAAAAAACCGCTCAAACAACGCTTAAAAATAAAGAACGAATAAAGAAATTTTTGGCGGAAAAGTCTAATGATTTTGTCGTGGCGAGCCACGCTTTGGTGGATGATGAAGAAATAAGATTAGCTCAATTGGCAGCGCGTTTTTCTTTGCAAAACATGGTTGTTTTCAATGACGTCAATATACCAGCCGGACTTTATGCCGGCATCCCTTGGTTTACTCAATTTTGGTTTAGGGATTTCGCGATTTCCGCGCCACAGTTGGATTTGGAATTTGAGCGGCCGATTTTTTTGAATTATCTTGATTTGTATGAAAAAAGCGGCGCCGGAATTTTATCGGAGGCCGCGGATACGGAAGGATTTTTTTTTAGAGTCGCCGAGGATTTGATAAGTAAAAATGCTTTAAATCATGAAGAAAAAGAAAGAGTTAAAATTTTGCTTTTAAAATATCTAGATGAGTCGTTGTTCGGAAAAATGAAAGATGGGTTGGTGATGAGTGATCCAAAGGGAACATGGATGGACACTGCGTTTAAAGGATGTGGACGATGCGGAGCCAGTATTGAGATTCAGGCGTTGGCTCTCAGCGCGTTACGACTGGCCTACGCACTTACCAAAGATAAAAAATACGCTCAAAATGAATATGATTTATTAAGATTGGTGCGGATGAATTTTTGGGATGGATTAGTATTGCGGGATAATTTAAGCGACCAAGTCGTCAGGCCGAATGTTTTTTTAGCTTATTATTTTTATCCCGATTTATTGTTGGAACACGAATGGATTAAGTGTTTTGAAAATATTTTGCCGGAGCTTTGGCTCTCTTGGGGCGGATTGGCGAGTTTAGACAAAGGTCATCCGAATTTTTGCGGGACATATCGCGGGTGTGAAGAGCCCGATCAGAGTTATCACAACGGCGATTCTTGGTTTTTTGTGAATAATATCGCCGCTTTAGTTTTATCCAAAGTTGGCGCAAAAAAGTTCGAGCAAGAAATAAAAGCGATAATCGCGGCGAGTACCCGCGATATTTTATGGAGTGGTTTGGCAGGGCATCATTCAGAGCTTTCTTCAGCTAATGATTTTTTATCAGTCGGATGTTTAGCTCAAAGCTGGTCCGCCGCAACATATCTTGAAATGATTAAAAGAGTTTTTAATCTCTCTCTTGAAGAGTGACTCTTAAGCGTAATTCTTTGCCGTTGCGTATTGCGCAAAGCGGCAATGATACCCCAATGGGTGAGTTTTGGATTATTTCGTCCAGTCCATCTTCCGCGCCGATTATTTTCTCGTTGAATTCAATAATAATGTCGTTTTCTTTTAAGCCCGCTTTATCAGCGGGTGAATTTTTAGCTACACCAAAATCTTCTGGTAAGTGTTCGGGTAGTATCCAAGCGCCATATTTTACGGGCGCGCCGGTTTCGGATTGTATTTCCGGATCGAGCATAACATAGCGGATACCAATGTAAGGATGTGTGATTCTACCGTGTTTTTTGACCTCATCCAGATCTTTTTTGGCGGCGCTGATAGGTATTGCAAAATTAATATTTTGAGCGCCGAACACTATAGCTGTGTTGATGCCGACGACTTCACCATTTAAATTAAGTAACGGTCCGCCGGAATTGCCGAAGTTGATGGCGGCATCAGTTTGAATGAGTCCGCGTAAATGATGCGGGCCTTCTTTGTTGACACCGGCTGTGCCAGCGATTAAAAAACGGGAAAGTCCGGATATTATTCCTTTTGATATTGAGTTTTGAAATTGCGCCAGCGCGTTACCGATAGCGATGACCGTTTGCCCAAGTTCAAGTTGAAACGGATCGCCGATTGGGATAGTCGGTAGGTTTTGAGCTTCTATTTTTAAAATAGCGATGTCATTGATAGGATCTTTAGCTAAAATGCGCGCTTTATATCTTGTATTATCGGAAGTGGCCACGGTGTACTCGGCGTTTTTTTCCGTTATGACATGCCGATTTGTCAGTATCATTCCGTCAGGCGATATGATAAAACCGGAGCCACCCCCGATAATCGCTTTTCTCGCTCCTAAATTTAAATGCTCATAGCCGTTGAAAAAAGA
>CAYHUT010000090.1:0-4249 GCA_964359835.1 Candidatus Woesearchaeota archaeon | reverse complement strand
TAAGGATAGGCATTGTCATTAGCCGAAGTAATTCTCAGCTTCAACATCTGTAGTTGAGGCCATCTTTTTCTCTTGCTTCTTCATTAATTTTTCAGCTTTCTCAATTGCAGCTGGTTTTTTAATGTCGCCAAAATTCTTCTCATAATCTTTTACAACTTTCAAAAGAACTTCCATAAATGCTTTTGCATGATGGGGGGTCAATATAACAATACTATGCTTAACAATCATAGCATTGTGGTTTGCAATATCCTGCACATTTGCAACGGTTTTAAAATCAAAAGTAAATTCAGTTGGTGAAAAATTTATTGTGGTTTCATGAGCATAAGTTAAATCGCCGTCCTTTACGCGGACATTCATTTCTCTTACAGGTTTATTTTCATTTTGCATGGTATTATGGTGTCAAATAAATTTAAAAAGCTTTGCCTAGGCAAAAATCTTTCTTAATAATCCTTCTTTTTCGTTCAAACCCTCCTTCTTGTAAACAGAAACAAATTTTTCAATTGTTTCAGGATTAGCATGAATAACATTCTTCTCAGCACAGTTCAGAACAACTAAAGCACGTTCTGGATCTCTATATGAAAAAGATAAAAGTTTTACAACAGTTTTATTCGCAACATCTTGGGGTATATTTAAAAAATATCTATTTTTCCTATATTCATCTTTTCTAAAAGCAAGAACTAATCGACCTAAATAAGTCCCATATAAATTGACTAATTCTGAAATGTCCCCTTTTTTACCAGCATCAATTGCATCAATATAAGCTTTCGAAAGATTTAAAGTTGCCTGATGAAGAGCTCCTGCTTTTTTTATATCATCAGTTAAAGATTTGGCATTTTCAAATTCTCTCATCAATTCTTTATATTTAATATTAGTCTCCATTTTTAACACCATCTATTTTAGGTTCACAAATATTAATTTTATGTTCATCAGATTTTCCAGACAATAATTCTTCTAAAGCTGCTAATTTTTCAGGTTTTTCTTTGCTATACTTTTCAATCAAAATATCTTTATCTGTTCCGGCAATTAAAACAGGACCTTTGCTGACATCAAAAACACGTCGAGCATTGAACTTGTCAAAATGATGTAAAAAATACAGGGATAATTTTCTTGCCAAATCATCAGGCATATCAGCAAATAAATTTTCCTTGTATTTCAAGGCATGTTTTTTTAATTGTTTGAATGAAATAACTGCGGGATGTTCTACCTCTCTTTTAATGGTATAATCGCTAAAAAATTTAATAACATCTACAAAATATTTAGGATTATCCATTGCTTTTGCAATATAATAATCATATTCAGAAGAGACCATTTTTGCAAAAGGTAACAGCAATTTATCATTTCCATTTATATCACACTCTTTAATTACATGACTTAGTTCTGTTAATAGGTAATGCATAAGAATGCGAACCGATTTTAATATATAAGCATTTATACTAAAAGACATAAGTTTTTCACTATAATATTTATGTCTTTTGTATATACAGAAGACATTATTTTGCTAAATTATTTATGTCTTCTAGTATATTTTCTAGAAAGGTAATTTTCGGTTAATCTTCTCGCCTTTTCTCTGCAGTAAAACAACGCGAGAAACTTCCTGCTCATCAGCAATTTTATAAGGTATCAACTTAACCAACTTCTCACAAAATTCCTGTATCTCTGAGTGAAAGGGGCTATTTCGGGGCAATAATTTTGTTTTAGAATATCCCATCCACATGTAAGACTTAACTTCAATAAAATTTGGCTGTGCTATCCCAATTAATTTTGCATATCCCTCTAAATCAAACATATTCATATTATAAATTAAAGTCAAGCGAACCGCAGTTCTTGTCTTGGATTTCAATTTCTCTAAAATCTTCAAGGATTCTAAATATTTTTTCCAGGCATCTTTATCTTTAGATCTTTGTAATATATCAAAAAGTTCTTTATTAGGAGCATCCATAGACAAATAAAGCTGCGTTGGAGCTTCAATTTTGTTCAAAGCAGTGGGATAACCTCCATGAGTTACAAAAAATACATTTTTTCCAGCATTCCTAGCCAATTTAATAAATTCATTTAACTTGGGATAGTATAAACTCTCGCCAGTCAATGAAATCGCAAAGCTTGTAATCTCTGAAGACTCGGCAAATCTTTTCATGTCAATACCCCGTAATCCTTTAAAACCCTCTAATAATTTTTTCTGGAAATGATTTGCTTTCTCAAGAACATCTGCAGGTTCATCAACACCTAAAAATGGAAAATTCTCGCGAGCTCTCCAGCAATATAGACAATCCTTATCACAATAATTAACCGCTAAAGAAATCTGGCAGCATTGATGGCTTTTAATTCCATAGAATTTTTCTTTGTAACAAGTACCCTCGCCACGTAAACTCTTCCTGGTCCAGTCACAAATTTTAATAGCTGAATTATTACCAGTAAATCTGTAACCCTGCTTCTCTAATAAGTTTACATACTTATCATCCATGAAAATTGGAAAATAAATTCCATTTAAAAATCTATCTGAAAACCAATATGTATCAAAATACATAAGTTTTTATATAATTTGTGATGTCTTTGGTACATACAACAGATTTATAAAACTTAAATCTGTTAGTATATTTAATAAATCACATATAATCCAAAAAATCATGCAAATCCATAGAATAATATCAGAATATATTCAAACAAACATTTACATAATTGAAGAAGAGAAGGAAGCAATTCTAATAGATGCTGGCGCAAACACAAAAAAAGTAATTGATTTTTTGAATAAGCATAATTTAAAATTAAAATTCATCTTAATGACCCATAATCATTTAGATCACAGCAAATCTTTAAAAGAAATACAAACAAAAACAGGTGCAAAAATCTTCATGTCAAGAAAAGATAATAACATCGAATTCGGAGAAAATTTAGAAAATTTCACAGATATAAAAGAAGGCGATATTTTTAAATTAAATAAAACAAAACTCGAGGCAATTTCAACACCCGGACACACCCAAGGTGGATTCTGTTTTTATAATAAAGAAGAAAATATTTTATTCTCAGGGGACACATTATTCAATCAAGGCATTGGAAGAACCGACCTGCCGACTAGCTCAGAAAAAGATATGGCAGAATCACTAATAAAATTATTCAAACTACCAGAAAATACAATTGTTTATCCTGGTCACAATGAAAAAACAACAATAAAATCGGAAAAATTGCACTACAATTTTTAAGATGGCAAAAATGCCAAAGCATTTTTAAGCAAAAGAAAAAAGATATTATTTAACGACCATTTAGGATTCTTGTAAATATCTGATTATAATCTAACCAGTAAATTACACCAAACACCATAGCTAATAACATTACTACAATTGCGCCTAAAAGTATCATTATATAAAAATTCTTTTTAAGCCAGAAAGTTTGTTCGCGAGTAGCCTGCAGGTTCTTAAGTTGTAATTCCTCGCTATAAGAAATTTTATACTGCGTACCGTCAGAATCTTTGTATATCATTGGTTTTGCCATACCTATATTAAAAAAACCAGATATTTAAGGATTATTATGCTAAAATCATATCGTTATAAAACCACCATCAACAATAATTTTATAAAGAGCAAATAAATAAATAGTTTCATGTTTAACAAAAAAGAGCTTGAAGAAGTGCAAAACAAGCTTAATGACCTTAAAACTAAATACGACCAAGGAATTAAAGAGATAAAAGACTTCCAAGAAGCAAAATTCAAAAAACTAGAGGAAACATTCTCAGAATTAAAAGAAAATCAATCCCATTATTTTGAAGAATTTGAAAAAGCTTTAGAAGCGTTTAATGATATGAATGCAAAATACAAGAAAGAATTTGACACATTTAATGTGATTAAAAACAATCTGACTTCAAAAACACTTGAAAAAGTTGAAAAAGAATTAAAAGAGGAATTAACAAAGCATTTCGGCAAATTAGAAACAGAAAAAAACAAATTTGAAGATTTATCAAGAAGCATTGAACAAGCAAAAGAAGAAATAAAACGTCTTACATTCCTATCAGAAAAAGTAAAAGATGCTGATTTAAACTTAGTTAAACACGCACAGGAATTAAAATTCAGTGACAGTGAAAAACTAAAACTAATGAAGCAAGTAGACGATCTGCAGATCTTAATAGCCAAAATGCGACAAGGAAGGCATTCTTAAATTATTTTTTAAGAAGATATCACAAACACAATGCGCCACCACACACTAAAGTGTGTGGTTTGTTCGGCGCTCGTGTTTGGGATGCAAGCAAATCTATGATTTG
>CAYHUT010000089.1:0-4272 GCA_964359835.1 Candidatus Woesearchaeota archaeon | reverse complement strand
AAGACTATTCCTGCAGGTATCAGTAATAATATAGATTTTGAGCGCGATGTTTCCTGGATTGATAAAAAATATAAATTTCAATTTGACAAAATGGTTCTTTTTACTGGAAGGTTGACTGAGCACAAAGGAGTCGAATATTTAATCAAGGCGGCGAGACAAATAAAAGCCGAAGTCATCATCGCCGGCGATGGCCCGGAAAGAAAATATCTGGAAAGTTTAATTTTAAAATATCGTCTTACCAATGTTCATATGGTCGGATACTTCTCGTCAAGACTTGACACAATTAATGATTTTTATTTACGAGCTGATGTTTATGTTGCGCCCTCAGTCTGGAACGAGCCTTTAGGTTTGGTTATTCTTGAAGCGATGGTCAATAAAACTCCGGTTGTTGTTAGCCGCAAGGGAGGAGTTACGACTCTTGTTAAAGACGGCTATAACGGATTCCTTGTTAGACCGCGATCACCAAAATTGATCGTGGAAAAAGTCAACTTGCTTTTGCAAGACGAAAAATTGGCCGAAAGAATGGGAGAACTGGCTTATAAAACTGTCACGGAAAAATTCAGTTGGGATAAAATCGCCACAAAATTTTATAATCTTTACGATAAATGTATCCAAAAACCCGCCCACAAACCTGCAAAAGTAATATAGAATTAATTTATGCAAGAATTAGGTGCTGAGATGATACCAGCTAAACCACCTCAATTGAAATAAAACCTTCTAAACCAGGATTACTTCGGGATTCTTTGAATCAAAAAGAAAGAACAAAAACAAAAGAGCTCGGAGGTAAACAACTTGATTATTTATTAGTATTTGGACAAGGGCCTGTATTGGACGGCGGTACAAAACTAAAACCAGAAGCTGGAAAAGCGGATGTTAAAGAGACAGCGATTGCCTGGATGAAAAATTCCGCTCGGGCTGCTGGTGAGCTTTATCTTGAAGGAGCAACTAAAAAAATCATTCTGACCGGTGGAAAAACTGGCGGACCAGAATATAAATCGGAAGCAGAACTGATGAAAGAAATTTTAGTAAAAGAATACCATGTACTAGAATCAGATATTATCTTAGAAGACAAAGCTACAAACACACTACAAAATATTCCTCTTAGTTTAAACAAAATTGACTCGACTACTCTACCAGATGGATCCAAGCCAAAGATCGGACTACTTGGAGCCGATTTTCATCTTTCACGTATAAGATTATTAGCACAATTTTTTGGAATTGAAAGTAATCAAGCTTTTTCTACAGAACAAATCTTTAATTTGATTGCAGAAAAAACTAATGACATTAATATGAAACAACAAATACATCTTTTGCTTAGTACTAATGAAGATCTATCAGCCCCAAATAGTCGGATCAATTGGCCAGATACGACGGGAGAATCAAAATCTGCATTAAAAGAGGTAACCTTATTTGAAAAACAAGTTGGTAGTGAAAAAAAGGGAATCATTGATAAAATGCTTGATGAAAATTGGTTTACATATGGCCTTATAAAAGAACCAAAATATTGGATTGGATATTTAGGTTATTTACAAAATAATAATCGATTACTGTCAATTTTAAACGCAATAGATAAATCAACTCCGGGTTTATTAAGTGAACTGAATGTTAATATTCAAGAAGATCCAGATAAAATTAAAGAGCAACTACTAAAATATACTGGTGCTGAAAGAGTCTTGCCAACAAAATTTTCTGAAGGACGAAGTAGTCGATGGCTAAATGAAACATCTGAATACTCCATAAGAGCAAAACTTGAAGAACTTGTGAATCCAGAATAACTACGTTATGATTAAATTATTATGAGGATCCTAATAGTCTCTACTCTTAAAAGAAAGATTGCCCCACATGAATTTGCTTCACGATCACGAATTATTTATCAACTTGCAGAAGGGCTAGTAAAAAAAGGTCATGAGGTTTCACTACTTGGCACTGGTGACAGTGAAATTCCTGGAGTAAAAATTCTCCCACTTTTAGAAAAAGGTTGGGTTGATCTACCTCCTGTTGAGAATGAATTTTTACGACAAGATGCAAATCTAATTCAATTGACACAAAAAATTATTGAATTACAAGATCAGTTTGATGTAATTCATAACCACACATACCCTGATTTTTTTCCTTCAATTATAGAAAATAAATTAAAAATTCCTATGCTGACAACTCTTCATGCTTTATATGATTTTTACATGGATGATTTACTTTCGACCTTTAAAAAAACCTATTTTATTTCTCTTTCTGATAATTATGCCCAGCTTTATAAAAAAGCTCAAATCTATAAAACAGTTTATAACGGTGTTGATACTAATTTATACTCATATCAAGAAAAAAAAGACGATTATCTTTTTTGGCTTGGTAGAATGCCAAAAGGAAAAAATAAAGACGGAACTTTTATTGATCCAAAGGGATTAAGAACGGCTATAAAATTAGCTCAAGAAACCGGAGAGAGACTTTTTATTTCAGCCCCCGTTGAAGATATAGAATTTTATAATAAAGATGTTAAGCCTTATCTTAATGACAAAATAAAATTTGTTGGTGAACCTACAAAAGAACAATCGGTTCCTTTTGAAAAAATTCTTTCTCTTTATCAAGGTGCTAAAGCTTTTCTAATGACGATTAATCAAAATGAGCCTTTTGGACTGGTTACCGCTGAAGCTGGAAGCTGTGGAACACCAGTAATCTCATTCGATCGCGGGGCATTACCTGAGATCATAAAAGATGGAATTAACGGCTTTTTAGTTCCTTATGATCAGGGAGTAAATGGTCTAAAAGAAGCTTTAAAAAAGGTCAATCAAATTAAACCAATCGACTGCCGTAATCATATCGTTAATAATTTTTCAATTGAAAATATGGTCAATAACTATGAAAAAACTTATAATGAAATATTACAAAAAATATGAAAATTGCCTTATTATTACCTTCCATTCTTGCTTCAAAAAAATATAATTCAAGGATATATGCACCGAAAGAACTATTTATAGGCTTGGTCAATGGTCTGCACGATAAAGGTCATGAAGTATTTACCTACTGTTCATCAAATATGAAAACCAAAGCGATCATAAAGGCCGGGAATATAGAACTCGAATATGACGGTTTTCATTCAATTAAAGACGTTTGGGAAAAACCTCATATAAAAGATCAACTTTCAGAAAGTAAAAAATTTATGGAATATGGATTGGACCTTGTCAGTCGGGCCTTTTTGGACGATCAAAAAATACATTTTGATATCATTCATGTTTATGCTGATTATTACAGTTACTACTTTGGAAGATTTACAAAAACTCCTATAATTTTTACGATTCATGATCCGGTTTTCCCTAAGGATACTTTTGAATATTGGCGATTAAAGAAATTCTCAAATTATAATCATATAGCGATTTCTAATCATCAAAAAAATCAATATTTTAAAGAGCTAGGTTTAAAAAGCACCGCTGTCATTCATCATGGAATTGATCTCTCGAAATTTAGATTATCAGTACATACAGATAACCATATGGCGATGATAGGTAGATTTATTCCGGAAAAAGGATTTGATGAAGGTATAAAAATTTCAACAAAATTAAAGATACCACTTCTGATAGCGTCGAGCTCTAATTACGAAAAAACATCGTATTACACCGATCAAATTCAACCCTTCCTAAATTCACCATTAATTTCAAAGTTAGAATTTCTGGGAACTAAAGAGCGCGACTTTGTTTTGCAAAAATCAAAAGTGTTTTTATTTCCTATAAAATGGGAAGAGCCTTTTGGTTTAACTATGATCGAAGCCATGGCTTGTGGTACCCCAGTTGTTGCTTACGCAAGAGGTTCTGTCCCAGAAATAATAAAAGATGGGGTGACCGGATTTATTGTTAATCCTTCAGATAATGATATACGAGGCAATTTTATAATTAAAAAAACAGGGCTTGCTGGACTTGAAGAGGCGATTAAAAAAATATATTCTTTGTCTGAAGACGAATATAAAAAAATGAGATTAAATTGTCGAATACATGTAGAAAAATATTTCACTGTTAAAAGAATGGTCGATGATCACGAAAAACTTTATCAGGAAATAATCAAAAAATAAGTATCGGTTGAACTGCTATACTCTCTCTATGAAGGTTTTATTTGCAGTTTGGGAATTGGTACCTTTCTTCCAGGTTGGTGGACTGGGTGATGTTGCAAAATCGCTTCCTCGTAATTTATTCGCTCAAGGGGTTGACGTCAGAGTGATTTTACCTTTTTATAAAGCCTTAAAACTCCATCGCCAGCAAAAGAAAAAAATTAAGGAATTTACCGTAG
>CAYHUT010000088.1:0-4342 GCA_964359835.1 Candidatus Woesearchaeota archaeon | reverse complement strand
CTATTATGCGGTTCTCTTTTTAAATAGTTTGTGCATGGTTGTCCGGTGGAATTTACAACCTCTGAATGCTGTCTTTCAACTTTAAATCATTGATAGTTTCCATAATCAAGGTTTTATTTTTCTCAGCAATCCTTTCAAGTATTTTAGCCATTATATTCTCCTGCACGGCGATTTAAAAGGTTTAGTGCACTATTAGTGCCCTGAAAAAGCAAGCTTTTCGGGGCACCAAAAATGCTTTTTGCATTTTTCAGTGCCTTGGAAAAACTGCACAAAGCACTAGCTTATTTCTGATTAGTGCATTGGAATTAAGAAATACTGCACCAGCAGGGATTCGAACCCTGATTACCGACTTGGAAGGCCGGGATACTAACCATTATACTACTGGTGCTTAATATTTTGTGTAGAATTAATCCTTATAAAGATTATTGTTTAATAAAAATGATAAAAAAAATAAAAAGATTGTTTATTTTTTCCCCCAAGCTAATAGGTACATGATGACGAAGTTGACAATAGGAATTATCATTAATATTCCCCACCAACCAGGTCTTCCCATTCTCTCAGCAATCTTCCACCATAAGTAGATTGTAAGTGCAGCTAAAATTAAGCTGCCAACGAAAGGTATCCATGCTACTAAAACAAGCAATGTCCACCAACCTGAGATTTTTACGATTTGGGTCATTAAATAAATATTAGCAATTGGTATAAATGCCAACCAGCTGTTTTTGGTCTTTGTTTTATTTCCAATAGTCATTAATGCAAAAGCCATAAATAAATAAATTGCAAGAAAAACTATGCATAAAACAATAAGAGCCATACCAGCCATAGCCAATACTCCGCCTCCTAATAATAGATCAGTCCACATTTTGATTTTTACCTCCTTTTTTTATAAAAATATGTTATATAAATCTTGATTTTTGGGTTTTTAAATATTTCTATTCATATTTTAATTATATTATCTTGCTCAGTTAGTTTTAAAAACCCTTCTTTTATTATATAAGCATGGAGAATGAGACAATAGTTGTTTGCTGCGCTCATGCAGATGATGAGACAATTGGCATGGGGGGCACAATAGCAAAATACGCCTCTGAAGGCAAGAATATAGTCACAGTTATATTCAGTTTTGGAGAGAATTCCAGCCCATGGCTTAAAAGCGAGAATGTTATTTTAGACAGGAAAAAAGAAGCTAAGGCAATTGGAGAATTTCTTGGAAGTTCTGAAACTATTTTTATGGGCTTGAAAGATGCGCAGTTAAATGAAGAGATTAAAAACCCAAAAATCAAAGATGTTTTAAAAAAGGTTTTCGCAAGATTTAAACCTTCAAAAATTTTTACACATTCTTCTGAAGACCCGCATCCAGATCATAAAGCTGTAAATGCGCTTGTTATAAATGCTGTTGAAGAATATGATAAAGATAAAAAATTAGGCGTTTATGCTTTTGAGGTTTGGAATGTTGTAAATGATTTGCATCCAGCAATTTATGTTGATGTTTCCAAGACATTTTCTAAAAAAGTTGAAGCTATGAAGAAATTTAAAAGCCAAAAAGTTTTTATTTATACTTTATTAGCGCCTGTTTATATTCGTGCAATAATTGCTGGGCGTAATAATCACTGCAGATTTGCTGAGAAATTCTATAAGGTAAGATAAAAATGCTCAAAACAAAATATATTCTAGCAAGAATTGAAGCAGATGATGGAAAAAGAATATCTGTTATGTCAAGACACACTTTAAATGACGGGATTACTCCTCATCCAAAAATAACTTCTAAATATTTTGATGTCCATATACCTGAATTAGGACCCCCTGCAAAATTAATTGGTGATTATTACAAAAGAGGATTATTATGGGATAAATTTGAAGAAAGTTATATTCAATATATTAGAAGGCCAGATATTGCTCTTAAAGTTCAAGAATTAGCAAGAGAAGTTATTAGTTCAAATAGTACTCTTCTGTGCATTGAAGATTCTGCTTTGCATTGCCATAGAAGATTACTTGCAGAGGAATGCAAAAGATATCAACCAGATTTATATTTGAGTATTAAATAAATTCATAACAAAGATTTTATAAATCAACTACAACCCTTCTATTTCATGTTTAAGATTGTTAAGGAAGATAAAAAGGCGCGTGTTGGAATTTTAAATACCCGACACGGGAAAATTAAAACTCCGTTCTTCATGCCAATTGCAACTAAAGGCGCTTTCAAGATAATGAAGCAGCATGATTTGCTGGATATGGGTGTTGAAGCTCTTATTGCAAATGCTTTTGTTCTTTATATGAAACCAGGTTTAGAGGTTATCCAACATTTTGGCGGAATTCATAAATTCATGAAATGGGATAAATGCATTTTTACTGACTCAGGCGGTTTTCAAGTTTTGAGCAATGAATTTTTAGTTTCATTAAACGAGAAAGGAGCTGTTTTCAGAAATCCTTATACTAGCAAAAAGGAATTATTTAGTCCTGAAAGAGCAATTGAAGTTGAGGAAGCTGTTGGCGGCGATGTTGCAATGACTTTAGATGATGTTCCCCATTATGGCAAAGATAAAGAGTATATTGCTGAGGCAACTCGCATTACTCATTTATGGGCGGAACGCTGTATAAAAACGCATAAAGATGAAAAACAATTATTATTCGGTATTTGTCAGGGTGGAACTTTTAAAGATTTACGAGAGAAAAGCGCTGCAAAAATTAATTCATTAGGTTTTGATGGTTTTGCAATTGGCGGTTTAGGCATTGGGGAAGGCCGTGAAAATATGTATAATATGATTAAAGTTGCACTTTCTAAGGTTGATAAAAATAAACCGCGTTATGTAATGGGTATTGGAAGTCCAGAAGATATACTTGAAGCGGTTTCTTTAGGAATAGATTGTTTTGATTCACGCTATCCGACGCAAAATGCTCGTCATGGAACACTTTTTACTAGATTTGGAAATATAAATATTGACAAGCAAATGTATCATAAGGATATTAATCCAATTGATTCTGAATGCGATTGTTATACTTGCAGGCATTATTCAAGAGCATATATTCACCATATTACTCGAACTAAAGAACCTATACGCGAGTATTTCAATTCAATTCATAATTTGCATTTTATACAAAATTTAGTTGTTGATATTCGCGAGAGCATTAAGAATAATGAATTTAATAGTTTTAGAAAAGATTTCTTGAAGGATTTTTACAAGAACGGGAAAAGAAGTGGAAAAGATTTTAATTATAAGTAATTTTTATATTATTCAATTAATATTTTAATTTTCTAACTTCATCTTCTGTTAAATAACGCCACTGGCCTTCTTCAAGATTTCCTAAATTCAATGGACCTATTCTGATTCTCTTTAAAGATTTTATTTTTATGTATCTTTCTGCGCACATTTTTCTGATTTGGCGGTTTCTACCTTCGTGGATTATTATTGAGAAACTGTTTTCTGATAATGATTTTACTTTTGCTGGGCTTGTTCTCTTGCCATCAATTACAATTCCTTCTGCAAGAGATTTCAAATCATTTTCTGTAGGTTTAGTTAATGTTTCTACAATATATTCTTTTTCATGCTCGAATTTTGGATGAGTTAAATGGTATGTTAAATCGCCGTCATTTGTCATAATTAAAAGACCTTGTGATTCTTTGTCTAAACGGCCTACTGGAAAAACTCTTTCCTTGATTTTAACTAATTCCAGGACTATCTTTTTGCCTTCGTGATCTAAAGAGGTTACATAACCGGCAGGCTTGTTTAACATTATGTAAATTAATTTTGATTCAGGTTTTAAGGTCTTGTTATTATATTCTACTTTATCTTTTTCAGTATCGACTTTGAAACCGTGCTCTGTGATTATTTTATTATTAACTTTTATTACACCAGTTTCAATTAATTTCTCAGAGTTCCTCCTAGAAGCTACACCGCAATCCGCCAAATATTTTTGAAGTCTTATTATTGCCATAAATAGATAATAAAAAGGTTGTTTTTAAGCTTTATTGTAGATATTAAAATAAAGCCTCATTGTTCCATTCTTCCATATTAGAAAAAACTAGGATTTTTCTGGAGAATATTCATCTGATTATTTAAAATGGATAATAAGTCATTCTATGTTCTCTTATAACCTCTATAATCTCATAATCTTTTATTTCAGAAACAAAATTGTCTTTTAAAATTTTCATCATATTATCTAATTCTTCCTTGTTTGTAGTCTCTATCTCTAATTCAACATCATGGTCCCCTATTGTCTTTATGAAAGTTATAATATTTCTATTAATCTTCCCCAGAGTTTCTAATTTTTTATATTTTTCATTATTCATATTTTGCAGTTTTAATAATATTGTAGAAAAACTCAAATCTAATTTTCTGAAATCTAT
>CAYHUT010000087.1:0-4349 GCA_964359835.1 Candidatus Woesearchaeota archaeon | reverse complement strand
GCGCAAGGACATGCAATAACTAGAACTGCAATTGAAGTTAATAATGCAAATGCCAAACCAATATCTGTTCTAAAAAACCAGATATAAAAAGTCAGCAATGAAAGCCAAACAATAATCGGAACAAAATAAGCTGAAATCTGGTCAGCGAATCTTTGTATTGGCGCTTTTGAGCCTTGGGCTTCTTCAATTAATTTAATTATACGTGAAAGTGTTGTGTTTGCACCTACTTTGGTTGCTTTAAATCTAAATGAACCGTGTTTGTTTATTGTTCCACCTATGACATTATCATTAATATTTTTCTCAACAGGAATACTTTCTCCTGTAATCATTGATTCATCAATTGAAGAATGACCCTCTGTTAAAATTCCATCAACTGGGACTTTTTCTCCAGGTTTTACAAGAATTATATCATTTTCTTTTACATCATCAACGGGAATTTTTACTTCTTCATTGTTTCTTATTACTGTGGCCATCTTTGGAGAAAGATTCATCAATTTTTTTATTGCTTCTGATGTTTTTCCCTTTGCAGCTGACTCCAATAATTTTCCAAGAAGGACTAATGTTATTAAAATTGCTGAGACTTCAAAATACTGCTCTCCTTCAGGAATGAATAGTACTGCAACAACACTAAATAAATATGCAACTGTTGTTCCAAGTGCTATTAATGTATCCATATTAGCGCTTTTGTTTTTTAATGCAGACCATGCGCCCTTATAAAATTGCCATCCAACATAAAACTGAACTGGTGTTGCTAAAGCCCATAAAATAAAGCCTTTATAGGGTATCATCATACCAATCCACATAGAAACCATGCTTACAAAAAAAGCAGGAATTGAAAAAATTAAACCAATAACAAATAATCTTTTCAAATTTCTAAGCTCTGCTTTTTTTAAATTTTCACTTTGATTAGGATTACTGTTTGATAAAAGCGCGGCATTGTAACCCTTTGATTTTATTGCGCCTATTATGTCATCTTCTTTTATTTTAGTTTCATCAAATGTAACAACTGCTTTTTCAGTGCTGAAATTAACATTTGCAGATTTTACTTCTGGAAGTTTTTTTATTCCCCTCTCAATTATAGAAGAGCAACTAGCGCAATGCATGCCTATTACTGAAAATTGTACTGTTTTCATTTTAAATTACATCCCACAGCCACAACCACCGCCACCACCACAGCTTGCTCCTTTAGGAGTTGGGTTTGCCTGTATTTCTTTTTTTATTGCTGTTTGATCAGTTATGTCATCTTTTACAATGAAACTGCCTCGAATCATTCCCATCCAGCAACTCCATGAAATTAAACCTGATTTTTCTGGAGTAAATTCAATTATTTGCTCTCCTGGTTTTATATCAAATTTTAAATTCAAACTTGGAACTTGAATTCCTTTGTTACAACCAGTTAGTTGTTTTCCATTTATTATCCATTTAACAGGAACTCCTTTTTTGAGTACAAATGTATTTGGATCGTAGCCAGAACCTATTACATCCATTCTTATTTCTTGATAACCGTCTTTTTGAACTGCGATGTTATTTGGCTGTGCGACACTATCTTGGTTATTGTTGCCTAAAACAGCATAACCAGTATAACTTCCTAAACCAGATGTTAATTTTGTTGTCAGAGATTTTATATCATAACCAGAGCCAGACAAAGATAAACCGGTATTAATCATAATTAAACCTAAGACAATTACAATTACTGCTGAAGCTTTTACTATTTTTTGCGTATATTTTGAAAGGAATGTGCTTGTTAAATAAGCAAAACCAATCATTACTGGCAAAGTGCCTAAAGCGAAAATGAATAATAGTTTAGCTCCTTCTAAAGCTGCACCTGAACCAGCTGCCATTATATACACTGCTTGCAGCGGACCACATGCAATCATCAACCCATTTAACAAACCCATCATTAAAGGGCTTGAATTTGAATGACTAGATGTAAATTTTGAGATGAAACTTGGCGTTTTAATTGTAAACGCCTTTAATGATGGGAATATATTTAACATTTTTATCCCAAATATAATTAAGAACAAACCTGATAATATACCTGCGACTGCTCTTATTGTCGGGGTAAATGCAATTATTGAACCCAGCAAACCAAAAGCTGCTCCAATTAATGTATAGGATAATGTTTTTCCAACTGCATAAAATAAATGTGCTTTGTGAATTGATTGTTTATTTTCAACTGTTTTTGATGTGTAGGCAACTACAAAACCGCCGCACATTGCAATGCAATGGAAACCTGTTAAAATTCCTAAGACTAATAATAAACCATAACCCATATTTTTTGAAATTTCAGGTAAAGGAAATCTATCTGTGAATTGGATTAAAAAATAAACTGCTACTAAAATACCTAAAACAGTTAATGCAAATGCTAACCATGAACTCTTGCCATCATCTAGTTTGTAACCGGCAACTTCAATTGCTTTTTGAATTTCTTCTTTTGTTGCTTGTTCGTTGTGTGTTATTTTAGCTGTTCCTGCTTTATAATCTACTTTTACTTCTTCTATGCCTTTTAATTTTTTTATTGAATGCTCAATAACTTTTTCACAGCTATGGCAAACCATACCTTTTATCTTGAATTCTTCAGTTGCCATTAGTTTACCTCATAGGTTGTTGTTACATTGTAATTTAATGCTTCAATTGCTTCTTTTATTTTATGCAATGTTAATTTCTTTTCATCAAATTCAACTGAGACAAGACCTTCCTTGACCTTTACTGCTATATTAGTAACACCTATGTCTGTTAAATCTTCTTTGATCAATGTTGCACAGCTATCACAGTGCATTCCTTTTATTTTTAGATTCATTTTCATTTGTTATTCCCCCTTTTTCATTAATACTATTATAATAGCGGCTACTAAAATTATTGTGGCTATTAAGAATGTGTTTGCCCCTAAAAAATATCCCTGATTAACAAGGAAATTGTATTGTGTGTTGTAAAACATGTTATTTTCAAGGTAAAGCTTTTATTAATAGCGTTCGACTTAAAAACAAGGCTCTTATCGTTTATAACTGCGGTTTTAACGTCCCTTACCGTTTATAACGCGTTTTTATGGGATATTGTAATTTGTTTGATCGGGGTATAAAATCATACTAATAAAGTATAAAAAGGAGAATTACCTTAGAATTTGATGACAAGATACGAATTACCAAAATTAAAATATGGTTATGACGCACTTAGACCTTTTCTTTCTGAACAACAATTAACAATACATCATCAAAAACATCATCAGGCTTATGTCAATGGTGCAAATGCGATTTTTGATAAATTAGATAAAGCTCGCAAGGATGGAACTGATTTAGACATGAAAGCAATTTCAAAAGAGCTTTCTTTTAATGTTGCAGGACATTTACTTCATTCACTTTTTTGGGAGAATTTAGCTCCAACTGGCGTTAAATTGGATAAAGGTTTATTAAAAACAATTGAAAATGAGTTTTTGAGTTTTGAAAGATTTAAAAAAGAATTTACACAAACTGCTTTGACTGTTGAAGGCTCTGGTTGGGCTGCTTTGGTTTATGATAGCTCTTTGAAAAAATTATTAATAATGCAGATTGAGAAACACAACTTCAATGTAATTCCTGGTTTTAAAGTTTTATTAGTTGTTGATGTTTTTGAGCATGCTTATTATCTTGATTACAAAAATGACAGAGCTAAATATCTTGAAACTTTCTGGAATAATGTAGACTGGGATGTTGTTAGTAGACGACAAAAATAAAATATAAATCTTGTCGTCCACTAATAGACAAAGCCATAACTTTGTCTATGTTGGAAAAAGGATGAAATAGAAACCTTTAAATATTTTAAGTGTATTAAATATATTAAATAATTTAAGTATAGGAGGTTAAAAATGCCAACAATAACACTTTCGGTGCCTGAAGAATTAAAAACCGAAATGGATAAGTCCAAAGATATAAATTGGTCAGCAGTTGCAAGAGAAGCAATAAAGACAAAAGTGAATCAATTAAAGCTTTTTAATGCAATTGTAGCAAAATCCACATTAACTGAGAAAGATGCTCTTGAATTAGGCAGAAAGGTTAATAAATCCATGCATGAAAGATACAAGAAAGAGGCTTAATAATGGATCTTGTTATCGATGCAAATATTCTGTTTTCCGCTTTAATTAAACCATACAATATTACTTCTGAAATTTTATTTTCTAATGAATTTAACTTATTTGCACCAGATTATATCTTGACAGAATTCTTTGAACATAAATCTGAGATATTATCAAAAACTAATTTTAACGAACAGGAGTTTGATTTGATTTTAACCCTTATCTCTTCTAGAATAACATTTATTCCTTTTATTGAATTTATGCATTTTATTAAAAAAGCTGAAGACATAAGTCCTGATAA
>CAYHUT010000086.1:0-4421 GCA_964359835.1 Candidatus Woesearchaeota archaeon | reverse complement strand
CTTTTACAACATTTTCTTTTGAAGGGTCTGCTCTATACTGACTTAACAAGACATTTGCTTCATCATATTTTGCTTTTGCATCAGCTATATTTGCTTTAAACTCAACAACTTTTGCATCTGCTTTTGTGGTATCATAGCCTCTCTCTTTCAATTTGGCAAGAATTGCATCTAATTGAGTTTGTAATTTTTCAGCCTTGTCTAAAACATTTTTAAAGCCTAGAGCAACCATTCTTGTTGCATGGAATCTAACAGCTTTTCTTGCTGATTCCCATTCATCTTTCAATTTTTTAGTAATAGCTTTATATTGTTCTTTTGTTGCATCATCTGGTAAAGCAGTTATTTCAGCTTTTATAGCATTGACATTTGCAATGTGTGTATCAACCTCAGCCAACAAAGCAACCTTATCTGCGGGATTTAAAACCTCAATTTTTTGTTCGAGGTTTTCCATCAAAGCAATCATTTCATCAGCAGATATTAATAACCTGCCTTTTATATTAACTTTCAATTCTTTTCTAACTTCTTTGCAGTCAACACTTTCATTTTTAGCATCTTTACAAGCCTTTACTTTGTTTTTGACATCTTGTCTAAGCTCTTTTCTTTGGTCATTAGCTTCTTTTCTAGCGTCTTTATTTTCTTTATTTATCTCTTTAAGCTGATCAATTTTTTGCTTATTATCTTCTCTCTTTTGTTTCATTTCATTTATTTTGTCTTTTAATGGTGTATCATTAGTTTCTATTGCATTATCCTCGGCAAGAACCCCCGGTAACAATGAAACTAAAAACACAGCCATAACCAATAAAGCCATTGTTCTGCTAAAAAATTGTTTATCAATTTTCGGCATGCTAAAAATGTCTTTCATTTTTATCATTTTCATTTTCATAGTCGCACCTCCATGCGTTTGTAATTATAATAAGTATACTATGGCAATTTACTTTATAAACATACTTTCAAAAATACTTAACAGAAGCTTTACCAAGGCAACTAAAACTTCACAAAGCTTAAATTAACCCCTAAATAAAAAAAAGAAAGCCTTTTATACTTTTTTTCAATATCAGAGTTATGAAAAAGCTATTCATGATAACACTATCATTAATCCTATTAATAACAACAATAACAACAGCTGCTGAAATCAAAGGTGCAATTTACGATTCTTCATTAAATCCAATTCAAAATACAATCATCGAAATAAACACGGAGCCAGCACAAAAATACCTTGCAAAAGATGGTTCATACGCATTTCAAGTATCGCAAGGCACATATCTTTTAACAGCAAAAAACACCGAATCTAAAATCTTAACAGAAGAAAATATAACAATAGTAAATGAAGGCCAATTTAATGTAGATCTATTTGTTTTTGAAAACACAGATGATTTAAATCAAATATTAACAGACACAAATAATATAGCAGTTGAAGAAACTCCAAGCTACAACATCTGGACAATCTTAATAATAGCAGGTTTAATCCTAATAACAATCTCTTATGTTCTAAAAAATAAACAGAATAAGGGAAAACAATTCTCGCAAACAGAAGAAGTTGAAATAACAGAAACAAAGGAAGAACAATCTTCAGAAAATGATTTGAATAAAATCTTGAAAATAATTAAACAAGAAAACGGCAGAATTTCACAAAAAGAACTAAGAAAACATTTCCCATTATCCGAAGCAAAAATCAGTTTAATGATAACAGAATTGGAACACAAAAATAAGATTGAAAAAATAAAAAAAGGCAGAACTAATGTAATTATTTTAAAGGATTAAATCTAGAATAAGCTCATCTTGGAATTAAAAAGTATGTTTTCGCAAACCTATACCTTTATTCTTATTATTCTTAGATATTATATAAAACATAATTACAGCAAATAATACAACAACTAAAGCAACAATAATTTTCCACCACTTTGTTTTCTCTGCTTTGGTTGTTACTGTTTCACCTACTATCTCTTCTCCTGTTACGATCTTCTCTTCTTCAGCAGGGGGAGTTTCAGGAGTTCCTGTTTTAACAGCATTATTCTGTGCTTCCTGCTTCTTCTGCTCAACAGGTGTTTGGTAAACTATTGCAAAATAACTGAATCCAGGAGTATCTGCCTCATATTGATATTCACCATTAGTCTCAGCAATAAATCGAGTAGATAGTGTCTCCCATTTATTATTTACATACCTTAATAATAAAATACTTTCTTTCTTTCCTTTACTATCAACCCAATCCTTATTAATGCTAAACTTTACAGAAGCGGTTTTTATATTTGAACTTGGTAAATTTTCTTTAACAATCTCCGCGTATTTAAACAATGAACCAGCAGGTGCCGTAAGCACACTAGAAGGCTGTAAACTATACTGTCTTACAACAATCTTAACATTTATTATGTTATCATTAGGTGTTAATGCAATGCTATCAAATGCAAGATTAGATGATGCTGGAATATTATAAACATAATTCGTTCCTACACCCATAAACGCCCAACTATTTGATATTGAAGCTTCAGTTGTAGCAGTTGATCCTCCGCCACCGCCTCCTCCTCCGCCACCACCTGAACCTCCACCAGTACGTACAGTATACCCTGCACTTGCACTAGCTGAGTTTCCAGCAGAATCTGTAGAAGTGCAGGTTGCGGTGTAAGAACCTGAAGCTACATTAGTAATGGGATTAACACTATAACCTTCAGATGGATTTGAATCTAAGATATCAGAACCAGTACACCCGCATGTTATAATATCTCCTGCTAAAACATCAGTAGGTGAACATGAAAAAGAAATTGTTGGTGCAACTGTATCAAGTGTTATTCTTCTTGTCCCTGTACCAGATAGATTCTGATTATTTAAAGTATCATTTGCAGTTGCATTTATATAATAAATTTGATTAGGCAATCCTGTAATGTTAATAAATGCAGAACTAGGTGTAGTTACATTAGTATTATTTACAAAACTCGTAGAATTATATACATATATCCTTATTGTATTCACACCAGTTACTCTATCTAAAGCACTTATGTTAATAGCAAGATTAGATAATGAAAGATTTGCGCCATCCGCAGGAGTGGATGTATTAAATGCAACATTGTAAGGTCCTATTGTATCAATAAAGAATCTTACATTTGTTTTATTTACATTATTTACTGTATCATTTGACCATACAGTTACATTATGCTGTCCTTCTGTCCACGTAGCAGTTGTTATGTTTGTTCCACACGTTATTGTCTGATTTGTTGTATATGTATCATTTGAGTACCAGCAATTTGATAATCCTACTCCTGAATCAGAAACTGTATAATTTATATTTAATTGATTGGTTGAACTATTTGTATTATTAGCAGGTGTTGCAATTGATATTGCTGGTTGTGTTGTATCAATGCCGAATGTAACTCTTGAAGAATTTACATTATTTAAAGTATCATTTGCCCAGATTGTAACATTATGCCATCCTTCTGTCCATGTGGCTGTTGTTATGTTTGTTCCGCACGTTATTGTCTGATTTGTTGTATATGTATCATTTGAGTACCAGCAATTTGATAATCCTACTCCTGAATCAGAAACTGTATAATTTATATTTAATTGATTGGTTGAACTATTTGTATTATTAGCAGGTGTTGCAATTGATATTGCTGGTTGTGTTGTATCAATGCCGAATGTAACTCTTGAAGAATTTACATTATTTAAAGTATCATTTGCCCAGATTGTAACATTATGCCATCCTTCTGTCCACGTAGCAGTTGTGATGTTTGTTCCGCATGTTATTGTTGTATTTGCACTATAGGTGTCATTTGCATACCAGCAATTGCTTAATGCAGATTGATCTGTAACTGTATAATTTATATTTAATCCTGTCTGTGTTGAATTTGTTGAATTTCCTGGAGTTATAATTGAAATAGTTGGGGGCCTTGTATCATTAACAGTAACAGAAAAGTTCCCGTATGTTGGTCCTGATACATTCAAGGTCATAACTGTGATATTAAATTCACCCGGTGTACTGCTTGTTGCATTGAACCAAAAAGCAACCTGCTGACTACCATTCACAACATACCCACCAGTTAAATTACTCCAAGATAAAGTATTGCTGGTGTTAACAAAATCACTACCGGTAAAAGTTTGATTAGTGCCATTAGTATGAGTTATAAAAGTAAAAGTTGCAGGCAAAGTTAGATTAACCTGTGTTATATTAATTCCCACATCAGTATTATTAATAGTAATATTAAAAAGATTTACAACATCCTGATTTACACTTACTCTGCTTGGTGTAATATTATGCATAGCAAAAACAAGAGTCATTAAAAAGAGAAAACCAATTATAAAAAGGACTATATATTTCTTAACACCTCTTTGAAACATTATAATTAAGAAAATATATATATATATAAAGCTTTTCATTTTTTGTACGTGGAAAGCTTAGAGGAGTGCTCTAAGCTCTGAGAAGGGATTTTTGTTTT
>CAYHUT010000085.1:0-4427 GCA_964359835.1 Candidatus Woesearchaeota archaeon | reverse complement strand
TATGTATTATTCAGCAAGAAATTTGTATAATGCAAGAGTTAATTTTTCTGAAATATTAAAAACAGCTGTTGCTGGAAGAAAACTTGTAAGAGCAATTGCATATGCTATTAAAGCTGATGAAAAAGACGAGGATAAATTCCATAATGCCTTAAAAGAAATTGGCTTTGAAGTTAAATTAAAAGATTTGCAGGTATTTTTTGGAGGCAATAAAAAAGCTGATTGGGATATTGGGATAGCAATGGATGCAATTGAGTTGGCGCCTAAACTAGATACAATTGTAATTGTTTCTGGCGATGGGGATTTTATACCTTTAGTCGAACATTTGAAAAGAGCAATGGGGTGCAGAGTAGAGGTAATTGCATTTGGAAGAAGCTGCAGCACAAAACTAACTGAAGAAGTTGATGAATTTATTGACATTGATAATAAGAAGTTTGTGTTTAAACAATGAGAATTCCAATAGGAATTTCAGTGTGATCAAAAACTAGTTTTTGACACAATAATTAGATTTCCTTTAACCTGGAATTCAACATCCAGGAATTTTTCTATTATTTTTATGTTTGTTAAAGTGTGCTCTGTAATTTTATTTGTTAAAATCTTTCTAGAGCCTTTTATAGCTAAATAAATTAAAAGTTGATCTGCTGTGTGTTCATCAACTGGAGCTTTTGAATTAATTAGTTCTTGCAATTTAATTGCCGCTTCCTTGCCAACTTCCTCTGCTTTTTTGTTTCTTTCTCCGAGAATTGTTACTCCAGGCTTTGCTTTTTCGTAATGGAGATGTGCGTGAATGTAACAGCCCGGGCTTAGAGATTCTGAATATAATAAATGCTCTTGAATTAAATGATTTGTTTTAAAATGTTTTTGAAAACCTTCAAATATTCTTTCTGAAACTTTTGCTTTTTGCAAGGATGTTGAGGATTCTATGTGAACATCGATTTTTTCCAATTTTTTTGCTTCTGTTAAATTTATTTCCTTGATTTCTTTTAATGGCTTAATTTTCAAGATTAATTTTCCACCGCCTTTAGGATAATAGCCATGTTTTAATATTTCAAGTTCAGTTTGAATTCCAAGATGTCTTATCTGGTCTAAAAATAAATGCTTGAAATCATAAGAGGGTGGAGCCATTGGGTTCTCTGTGCCGCCGGTAATTGTTATTGTTGATTCTTTGCTTGCGTGAATTAATGCTGGCAAAAGTGTTTGTAAAACTAATGTTGTTGAACCGGCTGTTCCAATGTCAAATTGATAGTTATTTGGAACAATTTTATTTGGTGTGAATTCTAACGCGATTGATTGCAAAGAATTACCTTTAACAACCGCGTTGCAGATTTTTTGTGCGGAATTAACAGCTGTTAAGTGTTGGTGCTGCAAACCAGGATTAGAACGGTTTTTTCTTATGTTTATTATTTTAAATGGCTTTTGAGTTATCATTGACAAAGACATAGAAGTTCTTAATATCTGTCCGCCGCCAATTGAGCCATCTATTTCTATCATGCCTTTTTAGTATAAGATAGCTTTAAATTTTTTGTTATCCATTTAGGTATGTCATGAGGGTCTCAAATGTAAAAAAATATGACAAGAGTAGTTTGGAAGAAAGGGTTTCATCAACGGTGATTAGAGACCTTCTTAATGATCTTATAAAACTTACACACACAGAAAAAAAACCAGGAATTCTTTTTAAAAGCATATCCAGAGAGATGAATTGTTATGAATCTGCGATAGTTCACCATTATAAAACTCCAGATTCAACTGCTCCAAAAAAAGTGTATGATTATTTAACAAGATTGAAAAAAAGACTTAGTGAAAATGAACTGGAGATAACTGTTGACTGCCATAATCAAAAAATGGTAATTCATTTTTGGGATTTTGAAAAGGCATATAACAATGTTATTGGAAATTACAAAATTGGAGATGAGAAATTAAATTATATTTTGTGCAAAAGGTTTAATGTGAAAAATTTAGATATTGAAAAGTATTTGGGAACTAAAGATGTTAATGGAAAAAAAATGAAAAGGGTGTTTAATTTTTTAGAAACATTAGGAGATATTAGAAAAATGAAATATTCTGCTTCTAAAGCTTATGACAAAGGGGATTATCTTCATTCAATAGCATTGGGATTGGGCGAAGTTATTGAAATAAATAGAGAGAATATGAAAGTTGATTTCTGTGGTTCTATAAATGAGTTAAAACGGGCTTTTATACAGAGAGAGGATGGGGTAATGGCAAGTAATTTCTCTAGCCCATTACATGAAGGGTATAGTAAACAATCATGGTAGTGAGGCAATTAGTAGTGTATATTTTAGACTAGATAATTTTAAATTGAGAAGTTTCTGTTTGGAATAACAATATTTTTAGAAGAAAAAGTTGAATTTGTAAAACATCTTTTTGGCGAGATTCTAGATTTAAGTGGATTTAAAGGACGTAATGGTTTCAAGTGCAGTCAATAGATAGATATATAAATTTAAGTTCTTTATTATTCTCATGGCAAATGAAGAACAGATTGGATTTCACAAAGGATGCTTAGACACATTAATGAAAGAAAGAACTGAATTATTAAAAATGGTTTCTGTTACTGAACAATTAATGAATTTACATGTAAAAGGTCTTAAAGATTTAGGTGTTGATTTGCAGAAAGAGATGCAAAAAACAGATTCTAAAAAACTTGAGGAGAAAATGAAGTGATGTTTGAATCCAATTTTTCCCAAAAATTGAGTAAAGGGGGGCAGGCCAAGCTTGCTTACGAAAATGTTTGAGTCTGTAGATAAGAAATGGCTTGTTGTTTTAGGATTAATTGGGTTGTATGTATTTTACATGCTATTTTTAAAAGAGAAAACAAAGAGTAAAACTGAAGATGAGTATGAGAAAATCTTGAATTCTGAAGAGTATAAAATCAAAAATCAGTGGCAACAATAAGGTTTATATAGTAATACTGTTACTATGAAGTGAAGATAAAATGAACGTCCAACACCGCGGAACATTAAGCAGGGAAGATAAAAGTTCTATTGAAGATAAAACTGCAAGGGCATTTTTAGAGGCTATTGCTGCAGGGCATTTAGATGAAATTGGTGACTGCATTGAAGTTGAAGGGATTACTAATGTTGATGATGAAGAGGTTATTCAATACCTTGAAAGATTAGGTTATAATGCGATGTATAAACCCATTGAAGAGCAATGTTTAGGCACTTATTCAGATGATTGTCAATATCCGATAAGACATATTTTTGAATTATCTAAAATAGAGTAAAATGGCTGAATTGCTTAATTTTGTAACAAGGGAAGAGAAGGATTATTATGATAAATTGAGTGTTGAAGATTTAGTTTTAGATTCTATATGCGAGGCAATTGGAAATGGAAATATTAACTGCGATAGAATTGAACTGCCTTACTGTACTCCCTGCAATAAAGATTTAATAATAAAATGTTTGAAGGACGAACATGGTTTAATTGCTGAATATTCACCTATAATTGATGGAAAAATAAGACATTATTTCAAATTTAAAACGGAGGAAGCTGCTTAACGAAATGTTTATAAATGTTTCATCTTTACAAAAACTATGATAATCCCGATACGTTGCTTCAGTTGCGGAAAACCAGTTGCTCAGCACTGGGAAGAGTACAAAGAGAGAGTTTCTAAAGGCGAGGATATCAAGAAAGTTCTAGATGATTTTGGAATGGATAGACATTGCTGCAGAGCATTGTTCATGGGCCAAGTTGATTTATTAGATACTGTTGCTAAGTTTAAGAGGATTTGATTCTTAATTAGAGAACAATCATAGATTATTCTAACTGGAAGCAAAAAAAGGCTAAAATTCTGGTTTAGAATCACAAACACTTGTGTTTGGGATACTCAAGGACAAGTCCTTGACACAATACACCTTTATTCTGCTAAAAAACCAACTGATTATTTTGATAAATCAAAAAAGAGGCATTAAAGTTTTTATCTTAAAACTATCTTGCTCTCACGCGCCTCTTTTGAAAATAAACATAAGCCATCATCCCAAAATATCTCTAAAAATTCCCGTCTTGAATAAAATTTTACCTCTGCATATCTCTCTTCTTCATAACCAGGGCAATGCAAATTGTGATATAGTCTGAAAGCAAGAACTCCCTTACTGTTTAAGACATCATTTGCATTTACACTTTATAAGTTTAAAGTTTTGTTTGAGGAAGATTCGTTTATTGAATTATATTTTTAAGATTAAAGTTTTTCGGACATATCATTTACAGAATCATCATTTTCGATTTCTTCTAAACTATTTAATTACACTTCTGAACAATATTCATTAGTAAATGCTGTTATATCTCTAAATTAAAAATTATTAGCTTCCCATATCATAATTAAGTATTTTGGAATCAAATTACCAATAATATTCGAAATCCTTATTTATGAATTTATTACTTAAATATCTTCTTTTTTTTAAGATTAATTTAAT
>CAYHUT010000084.1:0-4461 GCA_964359835.1 Candidatus Woesearchaeota archaeon | reverse complement strand
ATTAAAGATCCGCCTGCATTTAATTTATTAAAAATATTTTTAATAAAACTACTAACCTCTTCGTCTGGTATATGCTCTATCGTCTCAATCAATGTAATTATATCGTAATTATCTGACACATCTGATATGTTTTTACACTTAAACTCCGCTCTATTATTATAATTAAAAGCCCTTGCAAACAAGATCACTCTCTCAGATAAGTCTATACCGGATAATACCTTATCGCTGGACAACACTTTTTTTAATTCAAGAATCAACTTCCCTTCTCCACAACCGACATCAAGTAAAGATTTAAATTCAATCTTTTTAATTATATCTATAACCTTATTTATATAAATATAATATTCAATACCCCACGACATCACGGAATAATTATTAAATGGCTGAAAACTCACCAAGTGATGATATGGAAAACTGTACTGTTCATCCTGAATTTTAAACTTCTCTTTCATTAAAGTTTAGTTAATAGTAAATGAAACGAATCATAATAAAAAAATCTTGCTATCTTATACACTTTTATTGCGAGCCATGATAATAAATTATTTTTAATAATATTTTTTATTTTATTCTCTCTGATATCAACAACATCAAAACCATTTTTTTTGCAAATTTTCATTATATCCAAAGATGTATAATAGTGCATATCTTTTAATCTCTGCCTTCCTGCATTATTATCTGAATAATCTTTATGCTTGCCAAAAACACTTAAAAAAATATCACTTAAAAATCTCGGTAGCCAATTAACAAAGTAAAGATGGAAGTGCGGATCTCTTAAAGAAAATCTATTTGGCGCGCTCATATAAACAATACCATTCTTTTTCAAAACCCTATAAGCCTCGCTTATTACCATATTTGGATCTTCAATGTGCTCTATTACTTCGGACATATTGATAAATAGAAACTCGCCATTATTAAATGGAAGTTTTTCCGCCTCTCCGCTCTTAACGCTTATCCTTAAACCTGCTTGCGCCGCTGAATTATTTGTATATTTTATATATTCATCATTCTTTTCAAGACCGATAATACTTCCTCCGTGTCTTGCAAAATCCAAGAGGAAACCACCTCTCCCGGAACCAATATCGAGAGACGGCCTCTTCAAGATGTCTGGTATATTTTTAATTAAATTCTCAAGATGAGTTGCCATTGTGTTTTATAAAATCTAATATGTTGGACGCCCTACTTCCCCACGCATAATTCTTTGTATCTGCCAGAGACTTGCTACTTATCTTGACACCCAATGCGTCATCTTTCAATAGCTTGCATATGCCACCCCACAAAGCTTCTGCATCATCCGGCTTAACAAGCATAGCGTTGTTATTATTCAAAACCTCTCTGATTGATGGGGTGTCTGAGGCTATAATCGGAACACCGCTTGCCATATACTCAAACAATTTCATTGGAGAAGTATATTTTTCTGATATTTCGCTTTTTGCAGAATTTGGCAATACTAAAACATCTGCTGATTTTAAATAATAAGACACTTCGCTGTGTGGCTTTCTGCCTAATATATAAATATTTTTCTTATCTTTATTTTTCTCCTCAAAAGATGCAATATCATTATTTGTACCACCCAAGAATATAACCGCCACATCATCCGTGAATCTTTGAGAAGCGTCGGCTAAAACTTGCGATCCTTTCCATTCATACAAATGCCCTGAATACAAGACTATCTTTTTATCAAGTGGCAAATCAAGATCTTCCCTTGCTTTTATCTTATCTATTTTAATGTCAAACTGGTCAAGATCTACGCCACAAGGAACCACAAAAATACTTTCTTGCCTTACACCGTTTTTCATATAAAAATCCTTAAGACCATGAGTTATTGATATCGTCCCTCCTGATTTTTTTAGAATCCTCTTTGATACAAAATTCCATTTTGGCGTATGCGTTTCCCAAAAAATATTTTTCTTAAAAAAACTCAAAAAAAACAAGGGTAGCTCATCTCTTGAATAGATAAAATCTGCACTTTTTTTAAGAGTATAAAAAAAAGACGATGTCGCAAATGAAAGAGATTGAATGTAAAAACCGATCTTACCAAGCCTGACTAAATCCAAACAAGGGATCTTTTTTATTTTAAAATTATGCTTTACTCCATAAAATATAAATGGACTTTCCAATATCTCGTTGATTCTTTTTGGCACGACCAATTCAACCTGAATGCCAGAATCAGCAAAAGCCTCACACATTTTCATTATTTGAATTCCATGCGCTTTTTCTGTCGGTATTCTTGCGTTTGCTATGTATATTAGCTTCATCTTTATCTTTATCAATTATCCTTAGATTGATTAGTCATTCCTAATAAATACTGATAATGCTCATCATTCTCCCATTCAGCTATTTTTTATCTGGATATTTAAAATCTATATTATTACTTGCAACTATGTATAGATGGGGATAGATAAAGCCCGATAATCTATCTAAGAAACCATTATTGGAAATAAATGGTCTTATATCAACGACATTCCAACCAGCTCTCTCTGTTGTTAATTTTAAGCTATCTTTTGTAAAAAAATTTATATGATTAGTAGCTAAAGATCCTCTAAATTTTTTTAATCTCAGAAGAGATATAAATTTTGGTATGACCGGCACTCCTAATATCAATAGCGTATTTTTATTTGCATTCTTTTTTAATTTCATCAAGAAAGAATGCGGTGATAATATGTGCTCAAAAAAATTATTTGCCCAAATAACATCAAAATCGTAATTAATATCAAGCCTATCGATGTTCTCAATATTGCCATGTATAATATTAATATTATTTTTTTTACCGTATTCAACTTCAGACAACGCATTGGTAATGCCTAGACTTTTTTTAGCAAAATTCACCAAATACTCTCCGTAACCACAACCCAAATCTAAAACTTTTTTATTGCCCAAAGAAAACTCTTCGTAAATATTATTAAAAGTTCTTGATGAATTTATTAATTTAAATCTTTTTTTTATATCATTAAACATAAATTTTTATGATCAGTTTATTTTTCTAGTACATAAAAGTGGTGATATTGATTTTCAAATGGAATAAACTCCTTTTTTATTTTAAAATGCTTTTTGATTATATCTCTTATTTTTCCAGCAGAGTATTCCTTCTGGCCAATCTCCCAATAATGCTGGCCATTAAATTTATGTTCCAATGGCACCGGTATTTTAAATGCTATTTTTATTTCTTTTAAAAATGGTATCTTAAAAAGAAATTTTATAGGCGGCCCAAAATGTGGCAAGCTTATTATAACATTCTTTTTGGTAACTCTTCTTAGCTCAGATAACGCCTTTTCAAATTTATCAAACTCAAGATGCTCTAATACCTCAAAAGCGACAACAAGATCAAAAGAATTATCTTTAAGCGGCATGCAATCAACACTACCTATAATATCTGGATTTAAATCCTCCGCTATATCAATATTTTTATAATCTATACTTGTATTATTTATTACATAGTCTTTGTATACACCATCTCCTGTTCCTGTTTCTAAAATACTTTTTGGATCCAAAGATAAACTTTCACTTATTTGATGAAAGTAACTCACCCACCTGCCAGGAAAAGAGTATTTTTTAAAATTATATGATTCTCTATTTACTTGTTTAAACATTTTTAAGTTTTAATATAATGCTTCTTACTAATTTCTTTACATCAGCCATCTCCGAAACCTTATTATGAAGAAAGCTCCTCATATCTTCTTTTTCTTTAAATATTAAAATGTTGTCTATTTTATAAGCTAGATCTTCCGAATCATTTTCTTTAAAAATAAGTTGATTTGAGTATCTTCTGAAATAATTCAAAAAAGCTTTATTTGAGACCAAAACAAGCGTTTTAGATGCCATGGACTCAAGCACAGACTTGTCTACACCTCCGGTTGGTGACATGTTTACAGAAATATCCGCCTGACAATAATAACTCTTTATATTTTTATTTGGAATACTGCCTAAAAAAAATATATTATTTTGCAAATTCATACTTGAAACCATGCCCTGAAGATTCTTAAAATATTTTTCATCATCTTTTGTTATTGGAGCACCGATAAATGTTATACGGAAGTTTTTATCCCATTTTTCTTTTAAAATCTTTGCTGCTTTAACTAATGTGTCTACATTTTTAATTGGCGTAATCCTGCCGACATAAAGAATACTTATAATATCGCTTATTTTCCTTGGTTTTTCACACATAAAAGATTCAATATCTATCCCATGACCAACAATATTAACCTTACGGCTCTTTAACTGAAAGCTCTCTTGCGCAACCGTAAAAATTTCATCTGTAAGTTTTTCCGCAATTCTAAGCCTTAAATTCACTTTTCTATGCACATACCAAAGTCCAATTTTTTTATTTAATAATTTCCATATCACCCACCCTAATATCACATATATTTGATTCATATGAACGAATACCGCATCGTAGTTTCTTTTTTCTTTCCAAATATATTTATAAAATCTCCAGAGATATTTTAGTTTAGAGACGCATTCTTC
>CAYHUT010000083.1:0-4464 GCA_964359835.1 Candidatus Woesearchaeota archaeon | reverse complement strand
AAGAAATAACTATTTCCTTTTCTCAAATAATAAACAAAGGAAGAAACACCAGATAAATATGCGCAATCAACAGATAAAGATTGGCTTATTTTACTTCCAATTAAAGTAGCATCAAGCTCTTTTGAAATATCAATAAAATATTTTCCAGAAGTTCCTTTTATTGTTCCTGAATCAACTTCAAATTTCTTGCTTCTATTATTTTCCCCATAGGTAATTATACATGTTCCATTTCCATCAACATCTAATTGTAATCTCCATTCACCTTCTTTTAAACCGGCAGTTTGTGCAGTCCCTTGTAATAAATAATCTTTAACTTTAGAAAAATCATTTTGTGAAGTTTTTTCAAGCGCTACTAAACCAAAAGAACTATCAGTTATCTTGCAATTATCAACAGGAAAACATCCTGCTTCAGAATCATAATTCAAAGGATCTTTTAAAACAGCCACATCGCTATCAATACTAACTCCTTGATTATTTAAAGCAAGAATTACTAAAGATAATTGAAATGGTGTAAGCCCTTCAACAGACTCAGTTTCTTTTCTTAACCAATCTGTGCTTTTTTTAGCGCTATAACCTTTAGGTTGTTCAACAACAGCTGTATCTACTGCAGTATCTGTGCCTGTTCCATCAGAAGTAGTAGCAGTTATATCACCACCAGCACCATCAATTGGAACATCTGCGACATTTTCATCAACAGCTAAAACAAAAAAACTGCATAAAAATAAGGCTATAAAAATCACTGAAAAAAGCTTCTTCAAGTTAACACCTCTCATGTATATTATCTACCACAATTTGTTTAAAAAGGTTTCGAATTTAAAGTAAATTCGAATACTCTGAAAAACAAAGGTTTTTCAATGGCTTTCTATTATCTAATAATGTATGGACGAACACAAAAACTTAGAATATCTAACAAAAGGTAAACGTTCATTCGTATTTTTAACAAAAATAAAGAATAAATTAATAATAATAAAACAATCAAATCCAAATATGCCTAATAAAACAAGTCATGAAGCTAATTTATTAAAAATTCTAAACAAACATAAAATAGGTCCAAAACTAATAAAACATACGAGTAACGAATTATGCATGGAATACATCAAAGGAAAAACAATCCGCGAATTCCTAGAAACAGAAAAAGATGCAAAGAAAATTAAAGTAATAATAAACAAGATTCTAAAACAACTAAGAACATTAGACAATTTAAAAATCAATAAAGAAGAAATGTGCAATCCTTATAAACATATTATAATCACAAAAACAGGCAAGGTTGTAATGATTGACTTCGAGCGTTCAAGATTTACAGAAAAACCTTCTAATATCACCCAATTCTTTCAATATCTTTCAGCAAATAAACTAGTAAACTTCAACGAAGAATTAAAACAGCAATTAAAAGATTATAAAAACAATCCAAATGAAACAAACTATAAAAAATTAAAGAAATTAATCAAATAATTACTTTTTCTCAAAATCTGAAACTGCAGGAACTGCATGATTTATATTCCTTATTAAATTATCTTTCTGTCCACTCTTAAGTTTTTCTTGTTCAAACTTAAGTTTTGCATCTTCGCATATTTGGTTAAGGTAAGATTCTTCAACTTCCTGAGCGCAAATTATAACCCTATAATCTAATATAGTTTTGCCGCCAATTTCAAATTTAGCACCTAAGGCAGTAGATTGGCTAATTAAAGAAGGTTCTAATACTGCTCTATCAATACTTATTTCTTTTAAATATCCTAAAAAAGCATCATTACTAGTTATCAATCTTACATACTTGTCAACGAATTCATCATAGATTGTATGCTTTACCATAAAATTAGTTAAGATTAAATGTTTATAAACCTTTCTATTTGTTACTACTTATAAATAACTACTTATCACTTTTATTCTTTAATTTGTTTTTCTTCTTTAATTTTCTTCACTTTAATTTTTGGTTTCTTCCTTGCCTCTTCCTCTTCAATCTTCTTCGCTAAATTCAACTTCTTATTAGAATATTGAACAGGATTTTTAATCATCCTGCAAAAATCATCAGGGCAACAAACAGCCATTCCTTTGTAATAAGCCGAATTATCGCAATTAGCGGGTAAAATTTTCTGGTTCTGTCTCCTCGCCCAAGAAACCTGCGCAGAAATATAACCTTCTCGTAAAGGTTCATAACTTTTCTTGTTCCATTCATTCAAAAACACCTCAATCTGTTCAAATGTCCAGCCCATATGTCTGAAAAAATTAATCATGATAAAAACTGCTCTTTTCCTTCCATCCTCTTTAATTCCACTCATTAATTTTAAAATACATGGTGGGAAAAAATCTGCCTTAACTGCATCTTTAGGAATCTCATACTCTCTTTCAAATTTCTTAGTAACTTCAGGCTTATTTTTCTTCATTGCCCAATCAAATGCCTGCATTAATAATTTTCTAGCCTCACCCTTAATGGCTTTATCAGAATCCATGAATCTCAAATCAACTTTAACATTTTCCATCTTTGCTTTTGAAATATCAAATTTTTTTATATCATGAAGAGGAATACTAACTAATCCAGATTTCTCATTAATAGAATAAGGTGCTCTAAACAAATGACGAGAAGAAATTAAAACTGAATCAACAGAAACTGCTTGATAAGGATCAAATTTACCATTAACAATTAAATCTTTTTCATTCTTTCCGCAATTAACAGCAATCTGTGCAACATTCTCCTTAGAAAGCATTTTCGCTGATAAAAATTCAGCAGTCATATCTTTAATATACTCGGAAATTACCCTAATTCCCTCTGGAAAAAAATCCTTTATATGTACACCATTAACCTCATCAGGAAATGCCTCAAAGGGAATTGCTATATGTACGCCGTGATTACCTGAAAATTTTACTGAAACATTTTCTATGTCGTGAAATTTAATTGCATCAATTATAAACTCTCCTGCAAGCAAAGAATAATCTAAATATTTACAGTCCAAATCCAAAATCATATCCCAGCCAGCTCTTAAATTATCAAGACTTCTTTTAGGCATTCCCGGTTCTAACTGCAAAGGATCCTTCCATCTTTCCTCAGAAATATGAAAAGAAGTCATGCCCTGCCTTATTAAATCCTTTAAATCACCAAGCATATAAACCGCTTCTGGCCTTCTACCGCGAGACTCTCCAAACCAAGCCTGTACTTCTTTATCCTTGGAAATTTTAAGAAGCTCTTGCTGTATATCTGCTCGTTCATAATACTTCCTTATAGCTGGTAAATCTAAATCCATAAACAACCTATGTTTTCATGGTTTATATAAATTATGTCTCTAAAATAACAATATCAAAAGAATAAAAACAAAAGATTATCTACTATGTTTCTTTCCACTTTTCTTTTCTCTTCTTGAAAATAATATAATCACTATAAGCAATATTATTCCCAACAACATGATTAAAAGGCCATGCAAAGGTGTTGGTTTAGGAATATTAATAGGTAACTGTAATTGAGGCATCTTTAAACCTTCTTCAACAACTTCAAAGGAATCATACGATTCAGCAGTAGAATTCTCATAATTTATCTTAACACGAAGTATATATTTACCTGCACTAAGTTGTTTAGGTATTGCAATTGTTTCTGTGCGTGATACCTCTCCTTTTACTGCAAATGTTTCAGAATAGGGTTCATATAAAGTTCTCCCCATCAAATCCACAATTGAAAAAACAGCATAAACATCAACTACAACATCAGGCTTTCCAATATTTTTAACAGTAAGTATGGAACTAGCATCGCTACCAGCAGTTACACTCTTGAATTTTTTAGGTATTACTAATTTAACATCAAAAAGAGGTTTTCTTTCCTTAATCTCTACAATAATTCCAACTCTTTTTTCAACATCATCTGCTCTTATTAAAATACTGCCCACATATGCTCCAGGCTTCGAATCACTTAAAGAATAAAAAGTAACTGTTAAATCCTTTTCATCATTTTCATTTAAGCTAAATCTCTTCTCAGCTAATGAAACAAAATTTCCAATCTCTCCTTCCAAGGCAAGATTAAATTCTGCTTTCAAAGAACCAGTATTTTTAATTTTTAAAACAGAAGTTGTTGCATCCCCTTGGTAAATTGTTGTTTTTATTACATCGGGAATAGTACTAAAATCTACTTTTAAATGAGTTATTCCTCCACGGCTTCCAGTATCTTCTACAGGAATAGGACCAACACCCCCAATAGTGCCCTTTATACCACTATACCTTAAATTGCTAACCATAATAACCCCTAAATTTTCAGAGCAGGCAACCCCATTTATAGTTACACCTGTATCATTTTTCAAACAACTTGTAAAATCTGTTTCATTTGCTTGGTTGCAGGCGGTGCTTATTTCTACATCACTATTTATTACATCATCTTTTATTGTACTTACGCAAGTTACCTTTTTGCCTTTCAAAATTCCCGCGCTCACAAGAACCCAAGGACCATGGCAAATTGAAGCAACAATTTTGTTCTGGGAATGCATTTCT
>CAYHUT010000082.1:0-4471 GCA_964359835.1 Candidatus Woesearchaeota archaeon | reverse complement strand
AATTGGCTCACTAAAGTCCATATTTGCATCTTGACATATGGTTGTAAATTAGGATCATCACATATATCGCCCAATGCTTCTAGAGATTGATCTACCCTTATGCTAATATGTTTTTCAGGATTCACTAGAAAATCAAGTGCAGTTTTAACTTTTAACCTTACATTCTTAGGCACTGCTGAATCTTTTTCAAGCACTGAAAGACTTTCGATAATATCTTGGAAGCCATCTTCCATTTTGACAACCCCCTTACTTAGTTTCAATTTTAGCCATTACTTCTGTTTGAAGTTTTGTGGCTTTTTCTTTTAGTTGAGATTCTTGTTTTTCAACATTTTTTATCTTGATAGCAAGAACTTCTTTTCTCGCGTCTAAATCTTGTTTGATTTTTTCTTTTGTTGATGAGACCATTATTGGCCCAACAATCTTGAAAACTTCTCCTTTTGAATCAGAGATTTCTGAAAATGCATTATCAATTTCTATTTGTTGCGATTGTAATTGCTGTTTTTGCATTAGAATTGATTGCATATTTTGTTCAAAAAGTTGAAGTTGCTGGATTTTTGCCTCTGTATCTTTGTCCATAGCCATTTTAAATTGCCTCGACAACAGAAGTTGTTACTCGTGGTTTGAAAAGAATTTTTGAGCCACAATAAGGGCATCTTACGTGTTTTTTTACTAGTTCGTGTTTAATCTCTTTTTGACAATCCATACACATATAGTTAACCATTATGCCGCCTCCCAAGGTTCGTATGCTTTTCCAGCAAATTTGTACTTGCATTTTTGGCATTGCCATATTCCTTTAGCAACCCTAATTAATTGAAGTTTTTTACAAGAAGGACATTCATATTCTGCATTTGCTTTTTTTTCAATTTCAGCAACTTTAAGCCTGATTCTTCCACCATATCTTACGCCAAAACGGCCAGATGTTCCGACTTTCTTTGTTGATGTCATTTTTATTGAGATTTCCCCTAATTGATAAAAGTTTGGATAAGGCTAGGGTTTATAAATGTTACCCTGAGCTCGAGTATAGGTAATATTCTTTCATCTTTCGCTTGACTGCGATCCCACTTGAAAATGCTGAGCATTTTCGGTGTGCCGAAAAGCTTTGCTTTTCCAGCATGTTCGCTTGACTGCGCGGGTCTCGTCTAAGCTCAAGTGAAATGGGGCTACCCGGATTTGAACCGGGATCTCTACCTCCCAAGGGTAGGATAATGACCAAGTTATAAGATAACCCCTTATCCTATATTTTGGTGAATCCGTGCTTTTATAAACTTTATTTATTTTAGGGAATTATGCCAATACACATACCTGTGCTTGTTCGTGAAGTTTTAGAGGGTTTTAAAAGTGTGGAAACTAATGGATTAATTGTTGATTGCACTTTAGGCATGGGCGGACACTCCAAGGCATTATTAAAAAAAGGCTATAGGGTGATAGGAATTGACAGAGATGAAAATGCGATTGATAAAGCAAAAGAGAATTTAAAAGATTTTAAAAATATTTTATTTGTGCATGATAATTTTATTAATTTAAGAAAAATTTTAAATAAATTAAAAGTGAAAAAAGTCTCTGGGATTTTAGTTGATTTGGGAGTTTCAAGTTATCAACTCGAGGATGAATCGCGAGGTTTTGGTTTTACAGGCAAATTAGATATGAGAATGGATTCTAACCAGAAATTAACAGCTGAGAAAGTTGTAAATGAATATTCAGAAGATAAATTGAAAAAAGTTTTATTTGATTATGGAGAAAAAAGTTTTGCAGGTGTAATTGCGCGTAAAATTGTTGAGAATAGAAAGAAAAAAAGAATTGAAAGCGCGGAAGAGTTATTTGAAATTGTTAAGAACTGTATGCCGGGGAAATATCGCTATTCTCGCGAACATCACTGGGCAACACCCACATTTAGAGCTTTGCGAATTGAAGTAAATAATGATATTGAAAATATTTTAAACTTTGAATTTTTGGATTGTCTTGAAGATGGTGGAATTCTCGAGGTGATTAGTTTTCATTCAATTGAGGATGATATTGTGAAAAATAAATTTATTCAACTGGAGAAAGAGAAAAAAATTGAAATTCTAACTGAAAAACCAATTGAAGCAAGCCCCGAAGAAGTAAAGTTTAATGTGAAATCTTTACGAGCTAAATTAAGAATTGTTAAGAAGATTTAATTTTCTAGATAAAAAAGATTATAAAAAGAATATTAGAAATTCTAAATAAAAAAAGTCAATTTACTTCTTAGCGGCTGCTGGCTTGGCTGCTGCAGGTTTTGCGCCTGCGGCTGGTTTAGCTCCTGGTGCGGCTGCGACTGGTGCTGGTGCTTCCTTGGCTTTAGCTGCTGCTTCTGCTTCTGCTGCTGCCTTAGCTGCTTCCTTCTCTTTATCTCTTACTTTCTTTGCGGACTCTAATTTCTTAGTCATTTCTGCAAATTTAGCAAGTTTGTCAGCGGAAGTTTCTATTTTTTCAGCTTTTATTTCAGCATCGTAAACACCGGCGTCAATTTCTTTCATGATTTCTTTTGGTTCTTTTCCTTCAATAAGAATTCCAAGAGATTGGCATGAGCCTACTACATTTTTAACTCCGGATTTAAGACTATTAATTAATAATGCAGATTCTTTCATCTTTGCAACTTTAATTGTTTGTTCAATTGAGATAACGCCTACTTTAGCAACATGCGGTTCTCCTGAACCTAATTCAATACCTAATTCTTTTTTTAATAATTGAGAAGTTGATGGTGTGCCTACTTCAATTTCAAATTCTTTTGTTTCAGTATCAACTATGATTTTAACTGGGACTTTCATTCCCTTGAAGATTGCTGTTTTTTCATTTATTTTAGAAACTATCTGAGCGACATTTACTTTCAATGGTCCTAATGAGGATCCGATTGGAGGGCCTGCGCTAGCCTTACCGCCTTCAACCAATGCATCTACTGTTTCTTTCTTACCCATATTGTTTAACCGTTATAACTATCTTTTTGAAAAAATAAGCAGTTTATAAATTTATTGATAGTGGACTAGTCGTCTTTTGGCTCTTCAGAAGGCTCTTCTGTATCCCTTCTTATAACCTTGACTGAATCCATCTTGACAGTAATTGGAATTGGAATTGCTGCTTCAAGAAGTTCTACAACAACTTCTTCCTTTGCTTCATCAATTCTCTTTACTTTTGCTTTTTCTTTCTTGAATGGTCCTGAAATGATTTCAACAATATCTTTCTCCTGAATATTCATTGGAGCTTTGATTTGTTCCAACATAGGATCAATCTCTGAATATAAAAGGGGTTTTGGTAAAATACCGCGAGCGTATGGAACACCTTGGAATGCCTCGTAAGCTATTTCCTGTGAATCTGTTTCTATGAAAATGTAACCGCGCATGCCATGAGCATTTACTAATGAATAAACTGCAAGTTTTTTCTTCTTGACATTTGATTCTATAAAGTCCATTACCTGTTCTTCTCTGTTAGCTGTTGTTTTGATTGCAAATATTTTATGTTCTACCATTTTTCACCTTAATAACATAGCCCATAACATATTAACCAGAAATCCAATAAAACCAATTACTAAAATACCAATTCCAGTAACCTTGACAACATTAATCCATTCTGTCTTTGATGGTTTTTTTGTTACTTGCCAAATTCTTCTGCATTCGACTAAGAATGACTTTAATTTGGTCATATAATTTGGTTTTTGATTAACAGTCTCCATTTTAGCTCGTTAAATTAGAATTTAAAAAAGGCGGAACTATATAAACCTTACTCTACGAACTCTATTCCGAGTTCTTGCTCGATTTCACGCTTTTTGATGCCAGCTGATGTTTTTTGTGAGCCGTAGATTTGAGGTGAATTAACGCCTGTTACTATTAACAATGTTCTTATTGTATCCCCCATATCTTCTGTTATTTGGGCTCCCCAGATTACTCTTGCATTTGGATCCAATCTTTCTGTGATTGTTTCAACAATTCTTCGAGCTTCATCAAGTGTCATTCCTGGACCGCCTGAGATATTTATTAAAGCGCCATTTGCACCAGTGATATCTACGTCTAATAATGGATTATTAATTGCTTTTTCAACTGATTCAATTGAGCGGTTTTCTGAGTCAGCTTCTCCAACTCCAATCATTGCTACTCCGCCTTTTCCCATTACTGTTTTTATATCAGCAAAATCAAGATTTACTAAACCAGTTTTTGTTACTAGCTCTGCGATTCCTTTAACTGAGTTTGTTAGAATTTCATCTGCTACCTTGAATGCTGTGTGCAATGGCAATCCCGGGCATAACTCCAATAATTTATCATTAGGAATTACAATTAATGTGTCTACTGTTGCTTCTAATCTTTCAAGACCTTCAATTGCATTTGCGTATCTTCTTTGTCCTTCCATTGCAAAGGGTATTGTTACAATAGCAACTGTCAAGACTCCCATTTTTTTTGCAATCTCTGCAACAACACGAGCTGAACCTCTACCTGTTCCACCACCTAAACCGCATGTCATAAAA
>CAYHUT010000081.1:0-4509 GCA_964359835.1 Candidatus Woesearchaeota archaeon | reverse complement strand
TCTGGTTCAGGCTCAACACCATTACCATCTGCAGACATCCTTGCTGGAAACGGTTCAAGACACATCGCAATTGAATGTAAAAGTCTAAAATCTAGTATAAAATATTTCTATCCTGAAGAAATCCAGCAACTATTGGAATTCGCAAATAGAATCGGCGCGGAGCCATGGATAGGAATGAGATTTAACAACAAACCTTGGTATTTTCTACAACCTCATGAATTGGAACTGACAAAATCGGGAAATCATGCAATTTCATTAAAATTAGTAGAAGAGAAAGGTTTAAAATATGAAGAATTAATTAATAAACAAAGAAATGAATAACAGAGGTGAAAAATGGCAATAATAAAATATATCGGCTTAAATGACTTAAAAGAGGATGAAAAGAAAACTATTAAAACCATTCTAGAAACAGGTTCAGAAAAGCTAGAGCGTTATATTCCTAATATGCAGGAAATTGTTATCGATATTAAAACTTTAAAACCTGAAGACAAAAAAACAAGAAGGCATATTCTTAATATTAAGGTGAAATCGCCATTGCACACATTTATGACTAAAATAGGAGAGTCAGATTTAAAACGTTCAGGTTCTTACGACTTGACACTAGCCTGCCACATGGTTATTGACACACTTGAAAACGAAATAAAGCACAAATTAAAAACAGACACAAGTGCATGGAAAAAGAAATCTAACGCCCACATAAAGGGCTAGTTTTTTTTAATTCAGAAAATTCTTCCAAAAATCTCTCAAAAACACAGCATTTTTTCCATTAAATTCGCTAAACCTTTTTTAATCTTTAAATCAAACATATAATATGAAATACCTTATCATCCTCTTATTACTTCTTTTACCAACAGCTCTGGCCCTAGAAAACGAAACAATAGCTATAACATTAAACCTAAACAGCACAATAGAAAACACAAATAATTGTAACATAATATTAAGCATATCAACACAAAAAGAATCTTACAATCCAGGAGAACAAATCCAATTCTACAATAATTTATCAGATAAAAACCGCAACTACAAAATTAAATATTATATAATAGACGAACAAAATCAAATTATAAAACAACCAGTAATAACTCAAAACCTAAACCAAAAAACATTCACACCCAATCAAAAGAAAAATGATTATGAAATAACAATAAAAAATGAGCTTCTTGAAATAGACTGTAATAACGTAAATACAATAAAAACAGCAGAAAAAACGATTTTAATTGAAGGCAATCCCAATATAACTGAAGAAGAAGCAAAGACAGTAACAATAAAACAATCAACAAAAGAACCTACAATAAAAACTTCTGGAAAACAAGCAACAACTAAACAAACAGCAAATAAAACAGAAGCACGGCAAAAAGACTATACAATAACCCCTTTAGCTCAATTCGAAAGTCTTTTAAACAATAAAGGAGGAGAAAATGCAACTGAAATGTTTATCTCAGCAGAAGAAAAATCAAGGTCATATGCATTTTATATGTTAATTGCTGCATTGATCATATTAACAATATATTTAATGAAAAATGGTTTTCAAAATAAGCGCAATAATTGAAGTTGCTGGTTTTCCAGAGAAACATGTTAATGAAGTAATGTTAAAAATAATTGAAAATCTAAAAAAAGAGCAGAAAATAAAGATATTAAAGGAGGAGATAGCTGAAGCAAAGCCTGCTAAAGAAGTATTTGCCGGTTTTATGGAATTCGAGCTTGAAATAGAAACTCTTGACAAATTATTATTTTTCTGTTATAACTATTTACCATCATCCGTAGAGCTTCTTGAAACAAAAGATTTAAAACTTACAACAGAGGAATTTAGAAAAGGTGTGAATGATTTATTAGCTTATTTGCATAAAATTAATTTTATGGTCTCAAATATAAACGCTGAAAATGAATTCTTAAAAAAGAACTTAAACACTGATGAAGAAAACTAGCTTCTCTGTCTAAAACTTTCAACTAAATTCTCGTAAGCTTGTTGTTTTGGTTTTCCTTTTTTATAGAGATAATAAATAACACCTGCAACAATTAAAATAAAAGTTATTAATAAAATCCAAACACTTGAGTTTCCAAAACTTCCTCCATCTTCAGCAACAGTAGGTTGAGTATAATTAATATTATTTTTAACAGTTTTAACAGTTGTTTCATTCTTTTTTTCTTTAAATATATCCACATGGACAGGCAATGAATAATTAACACCATTTGAAGCAACAACAAAAATCTCTCCGCGATATTTTTCAAATTTAACAACAGAGGTATTAATCAAAACATTAATGCTAAATTGTGAACCGCTTGGAACCAAATCAATTTTATTCCTATCTACGCTTAAAAAATCCTCCAAGCCCTTATGCCTAATATTAATATTTTCTAAACTAGAATTGCCAGTATTCAAAAAAACAAGTTCTCCCTTTATCATTTCACTCTCTTTTAAATTATCTTTGCCAGTATAATTAATCAAAGTTAATGTGGGGCTGACTAATACAATAGAGCCGTATTCTGCATCTCCAGCGATATTAACAGGTTTTTTATTAATATTACTTTCATTTTTAACAATCGCAGTATTGGTATTTACATTTGTGCTTAAATTAATCCTGACAAAACCCTTCCTAGTAATATGCACCGGAATGCTATAACTAAAACTTAAATAATCAATAATTACAAAACCATCAAAAACATCCTGTATTTTTCCAACAACTTTGGTTTTAACCTCAATTTGTTTTTGTTCATTCAATTCCAAGGTAAATTTTGAAATTGTTGGAACTAAAAAAGAATCGTCACTTGAAACGGAAACATTAACTAAATCGCCTTTATTTTTGATAAAAAAATCTAAACTTGGTTGATCATAAGATTCAATATTAACTAAGGACACATAAGCAGGTCTGATAGAAACACCAATATTTTCAGAACTGGTAGTTAAATCCACATAAAAAGAATCTTTCTTCAATTCATTTAAATTATTAAAATATTGTATATTCCTAACACCAAAACTAAAACTTGAATTTTTTTTAACAGGCAAATCAAAATAAGTATAATATTCTTTGTCATTTAATTTTATTAAATTTTGAGAAACTGTAACTTCTCCAGAAGATTTATCAATCAAAACAAAATCTGAAAGACCCAGCTCATGCAATAATCTAATATCTTTAACTAAAACTCTTGCCTGTACAGTCTCACCTAAATTAAAGGTTGTTTTAACAGGCACTATTTCTATTCCCGCACTTACAAAAGAAACCAATAACAAAAATAAAAAACAATTATAAAAGAAGAATTTCATATTCTTACTTTCCTTTTAATAATTTTTCAGCTTCCCTCAATGATTTTTCAAGTTCATCATCAACTACTGGTTTTCTAGTTGGTAAAGGTCTTGAAGGCATTGGTCTTGTCTGTTGCATTGGTCTTGCAGGTTGGCTAGGCATAGCAGGTCTTGATTCTAATTGTCTTTTAAAATCATCAAAACTTGGACCCTTTGGTTTTTTCTTGAATATATTTCCTAAACTATCAAGCTTACCCTGTGATTTAAGATAAAATATTGCACCACCGCCAACAATTAAAATTAATAATATTATAATAACTATCCATATTAAAGAGGAACTACTTTTTACAGGAGTGATTAGTCCCGGAGGATTTACATTTGGATCTTGAATATCTTCCCCCAAAGGCATATCTTCATCAATTTTATTTGGATCTTGCAAATCTTCTGGATTACAAGGATCACAACTTCCACCACAATCCGTACTTTCCTCTCCAGAATCTTTTATTCCATTTTTACATACACAATTTTCACTTTCTTTACATTCTAATGAACTACATCCAGTTCTTCCATATTTATCATCCATCTTTCCAGCACATATCTCTGTTATTTGATCAACAGATGGATTTGAAGCATCTGGATTTACAATTCCAGCATCTGCACCGCCGCCAATATTAGTTTTAGCTAGATCTGCTGATCCAGAAAGAGCAATTAAGGCCATTGCTGTATTTTGAACATTTTGATTCCAACTGCCATCTTCTTTATTCCTTATCTCTAAAAATGAAGTTGCAGCAGTTACACTCTCACCATAACTGCCTGAAGCCTTTTGCAAGGCAAATAAAGCCCAAGAAGTAGCATATATATCGCCTTTTCCCCAAGAACCGCCAGATTGCTTTGAAGTTAATAAATTATCAAAATAAGCATTTGCATTTCCAGATTTTTGTAGTATTCTTACAAGAATAGCATTTTGCAAATCATTTCCTGGACTTGTTATTATGCTTGATTCTAAATAAGGCAATGTTCCTACTTCATTTAAAGGAACATCTGCTTCCACCAAAGCCCAAGTGCTATATAATGAACTTAATAAATCACAACTACCTGAACCAGATTTAGCTCTAAAGCAAGCATTAACTATTTTTAAATTTGCAATGCCCGCTGATAAAGGTTGTGAATCAAGTAAGAAATAACTATTTCCTTTTCTTAAATAATAAACAAGTGAAGCAACACCAGATAAATCTGCGCAATCAACAGATAAAGATTGGCTTATTTTA
>CAYHUT010000080.1:0-4537 GCA_964359835.1 Candidatus Woesearchaeota archaeon | reverse complement strand
GTTTGTGCGAGGGTGCAGGCGGAGATGTTACTGCTCCAATAATTGTTCCTATTCCTGGAATGGCAGATTCAATTAGATGTACTCCAGAATCTCAGGATGGAAAAGAAATAACTTGTGTTGTTGAGAAAAAAGGCGGTGTTTATGGCGGTTATGATATTATTCCTTATGTAAAACCTTATACTGATGTTATTTTTGGAATTCAAACTTGCAGGGATGGAAATTGCGCGGAAAAAGATTATGCTGACTGCAGATTTGATACAAAGATGAAGGCAAATATTGATGAGATGTCTGGAACATTTTCAAGTTTAGGAAATGATAGTTCTGGTGCTTTAGGGTTTTATCACAGTTTTACAATGTTGGCTGGAACAGATTTATTTCCAAAATCAAATCATACTATTTATGTAAGGTGCATGGATTCATGCGGCAATGGAAGAACTGCACCGCCTTATGAAATTAAATTTAAGGTTGCGGATGGACCTGATTTAACTGCCCCTTCTTTAGTAAAACAAATTCCTAGTTCAGGAAGTTATGTTGCATTTGAATCAAATGCTGTTGATGTTGAATTAGTTTTAAATGAAAGAGTTGGCGGTGGAAAAGTTGAACCTAATGCAACTGTTTCTGGATGCAGATATTCAATTGGTGCTGATGTTGCTTATAAGGACATGCCAAATATTATGAGTTGTCCTGCACCAACTTTAGGAAATCAACAAAGATGTACAGCGCTAATGAAAAATTTAACAATGGGGGATAATATGTATTATTTCAAATGTGCTGACAGAAAAGGAAATGAAAATAAAGAAAGCTTGCCCAAAGAAGGTTATAAATTAACCAAAACATTACCTATGAATATAACTGGTGTTAAATGCATTAATCCTCTTGGAGAAAATTGCGGTGATATCTTTTCATTAAATATAACATTACAGGCATTTACCGATGGTGGAGCGGAACAGGGAAAAGCTGTTTGTGGTGTAAGTACTGTAAATGTGAAGAATGCTTTTGAAACTGATTTCTTGTTCTTTGAATCAAATGCAAGCACACATTCAATTAATCTCGGTCCTTTAGATTCGAGAAGATATGATTATTGGGTTGTTTGCAATGATGTTGCAAATAATATTGCAAAACTAGCTATAAATTTCACAGTTATTGTTGATAGGAAAGCACCAGAGATTTTAGAAATACACAAAGATGTCGGTTCTGTAAAATTAAGAACAAATGAATTTTCAACTTGCAAATACCAAACCAATGGCACATTTAAATTTGAAAGTGCAAATACTTTTATAAGTTCTGATGGTATTGTTCATTCAGCTGTTGTTGATGCAACCACAAGAGCAGTTACAGTTGCATGTTTAGATAGATTTGACAACCTTGGCGGCACGGTAAATGTTTATTTGTTGTAATATCCTTCCAAAAGGTTTATATACAATATTTGGTGTAAAATGACTATGCTTAAAAATGCAGACATTTTTGGCATACTAAAATTGGAGATTTTGCTATGAATAAAAGGGGACAGGTTACAGTATTTGTTATTGTAGGTGTAGTTATTTTAATTCTCGCGGTTTTGATATGGTATTTAAGAAGCACAAACAATGTGGTTGTTCCTAATTTTTTTATAGGCGATGATGCAAGAATACAATCAATTGAAACTAATTTAAAAGATTGTGTTGAGAAAGCAGTTAAGCCGACTGTCTTATTAGCTGCAAAACAAGGCGGGAATTTGGATCCAATTAATTACCGAAATTACAAAGGAGATAAAGTTTCATATTTATGTTTGAATATTCCTGGGAAAGAACAGTGTTTAAATATCATGCCTCCTGTTAGAATCATCGAAGAAAAATTAAAAAATAATATTGCAATCCAGATTGATAATTGTGTTGATAGGGATTTGCTTGGGACTGATGTAAAAGGTAGCAAGAATATTAAAGTTGATGTTGCTATGAGAAGAGATTCTGTTGTTGTTGATACCAATTATGATGTTACATTTGTAAATAATAATGTTGAGATGCCTTTGGGAAAAGTTACAACTGTTGTTAGTGATATTCCATTTGTTGAATTATATGATGTTGTTCATGATGTTGTAAATGCACAGGCTATTGACGGAGATTTTGAACAATTATTTTATATGCTCGGAAAAAGGGGAAAAATCGAGATACAAGTAGATAGGCCTTATCCTGACAAGGTTTTTATTGTTAATAAAAAAGATTCAGATTTCAAATTCCAATTTGCAATACAAGGTGAAGAGGAGACGAGTTCCTTATGATTAAAAGCGCTAAGAAGGTAGTTTCAGTATTTGAAATTTTACTAATTGTAGGTATGATGTTTGGAATTTTTGCTTTTAATATTTCTGTTAGCGCTGTTTCTGTTTCAGCAGCTCCTGTTTGCTGCGAGAAAACAAAGAAAGGGGATTTTTGCCAGTATGTTGATGATACAGAATGTTCAGGCTTGAATGCTCCGACTACTTGTGATCAAACTTCGTTTTGCAGACCTGGATGCTGTTATGACAGGGCAGGAGATGGATATTGTTATGCTAATTATCCTAAAGCGTTATGTACAACAGGATATCAAGGTGCTTTTTCAACTGGCGATGTAAGCTGTGGAACTGTTCCTGAATGTCAATCTGGTTGTTGCATGATTGGAAATCAAGCGGTTTTTACAACTGAGATTCAATGCAAAAAACAAACTGCTCTTTATCCTGACTTGAAAATGGATTTTAGAAGCACTGTTGCTACTGAGGCTGAATGTTTAGATTTAGTAAGGGCAGAAGATAAAGGTGCTTGTGTTACTGATGCTAATAATTGTGTATTCACTACTCGTGGAAGCTGCAAATTAACTGATGCTGTCGGAACTGGAAATGCTTCAATGAATGGTTTTCATAAGGGGGCTTATTGCAGCCAGGTTTCTGGTGTAAATTGTGCTCCTGCCAATCCTGCTGTTCGTGGTGGTTCTAGTGATGAGCGCGGTACAATGTGTTTAGATTCGGAGGATTCTGTTTATTGGAGGGATAGTTGTGGAAATTCTGAGGGTGTGAAAGAACAATGCAATTATAATGAAGGTTCTCTTTGCGGTGATTCAGATAAAAATGGAAAATATAGCTGTGAAACTACAAATTGCGAGGGAACAAAAGTAAATTCAGAATTAAGTATTAATTTACTTGATTATTATGGCACTCCTGTTGTTGCCAAAGATGGTGTTTTAAATGGCGAATCATGGTGCCAGTTTGATACATCTGGTCCCGAGGGAAAATCAAATTATGCAATGGATGATGTTCGTTATCATGCTCGAGATACTGTTGGTTCTCGTTATTATAGAAGTGTTTGCATAAATGGAAAAGAAATGGTTGAACCTTGTGCTGATTTCAGGCAAGAATTTTGTGTTTCTGATACTGTTGATGTACCCTCTGAAAAAACTGGAAGCACTGAACAAATTTACAATGAAGCAAAATGTATAAAGAATCGCGGACAAAGTTGTATTGATCAATGCAATACTGCTGATGCAACTAAGATGAAAGAGGAAGAATTTAGAGTTGCGCAAGAAAATGATTTCTCTTGCTGTACTGATATTTCAAAACGTGATTGCGCTTGGACGGGAAAATGCGTTCCAAAGGTTAGTTTAGGATTTAAATTTTGGGAATCTGAAGGTTCAAACACTTGCGGAAAAGCGAATATGGAATGCAAGGTTACTTTACGTTGTGGTGGCTGGAATAAATTAGTTAGTTATTTAGGTGCTGGATGTGACTGGCAATTTATAGATGGTTCACAATGTTTTGATCAGGATTTTTTACAATCTGCAAATAATATTTGTAGATCTTACGGAGATTGCGGTGCTAATTTTAATTATATTGGAACTTTAAGTAAGGCTGGTTTTGTAAATACGCCTACTCTTGGTTCTGATATAGATAAAGATATTTTAGAATTTTTAGAGAATAAAGAAGCTGATGGTGCAATTAGATTAGGTTCAGGTGGTTATTTAGGTGATGATTTCAAAGCTCTTGAAGAGGCTCGTTTGAAAACTCAACAAGCTCAGGTTGCAAAAGGTTTGAAATCTGAAGTTGATAAAGAAGAAGTAAAAGCTTTTAGCGGTGGTTACAGGCCTTTACCTGGTTACATGACTGAGTTACCTAACTGGGATGCTGGTTGGGCTTACTTTGATTTCCGCGAACCATTAGATGATAAAGGAAGAGTTGGAAGATTATTCGGAGTTGGTTGGGGGGAGAATTCCGAGAAACAATTATCTAAACAAGTTGGTGTTGGAATTTCTCTTGGCGGAATACTTTTAACAACTGTTGTAACTTCATTGGCTACAATCTCTGCTGGCGGTTTAACACCTGTACAGGGTGCAGGAGCTTTTATACCTTTTTACGGAGAATGGAATTTCTTATCAGCAATATTTGGTCCAACTACTTATTTAACTGAAACTGGTGCGAAAGAGGCATTAGATACTGCTGTTTCACAAGGTGGAAATAAAGTTTTACAGGATGCTAAAAGTAAACTTGTTACAGATTATACAAAACAAATTGGAGATAGTGTAACTAAACTAAGTG
>CAYHUT010000079.1:0-4542 GCA_964359835.1 Candidatus Woesearchaeota archaeon | reverse complement strand
GAAATCGGATTCTATTTTTTGAGTCTTATTGAATAATTCATATTCTTTGAAAGCTGAATAATTTCATGAAAGTTTTATTTATATGCAACCAAAACAAGAATAGGAGCAAAACTGCTGAAGAGTTATTTAAAGATAAATTTGAGACTAAATCGGCTGGTTTGTTTAATTCAAAGCCAGTAAATGAAAAACAGATTAACTGGGTGGATTTGATTGTTGTAATGGAACAAACACAAAGAGAAGAATTAGCCAAAAGATTTCCTAAACAGTATATTGAAAAGAGAATTGTTTCATTGAACATAGAGGATAATTATTTCTACCAACAGCCTGAATTGATTGACAAGTTAAAAGAAAAAATAAAAGATTTATTCTAGCCATTCATTGAATTGTTTTATTGCTTCTTCTTTTGAATTAAATATGCTTAAAGTTGCCATGCAACTTTGGCATCCCAAACACAAGTGTTTGTGATTTTTGTTTCTGCAACAGACAATATTGGAAGTCTTCTTGTTACTTTATATTTAAGTTGCTCATCCTCGCTAAACTCAAGAATGGAAAGTTCCCATTGTTTTGAAATTAAATTCATTTTTCACACCCCCGTCAGTGCAACGTATTCTGGGCTTGAAAGGAAATCTTCTCTTCTTAAGTCATTAAGAACAAAGACAACTTCTTTTTGATAAACACGGAATTCATCGAGTTTGTTTAAAAAATCCTGAAGCTCTTCCATGTCCTTGAAAATTACCTCAACAGAATATTCAAAGCTGGTGCTTACACGATATAATGAATTAACGGCCTTGCTTTTCATTAAAAATTCTTCAAGCTGTTTTTTTGTTTCAGGATTTGGCTTTAACAATATCTGAGCTTTTGTTTTGTAACCAAGTTTAGAAAAATTCACAATTGAAGTAAATTTTTTTATTAAATCGCCTTCATACTCTTTTAACTTGTTGTGCAGAGTTGTTACAGGTATTCTTGTTTTTTTGCTTAGTCTTGTTAAACTTTCTCTTGAATTCTCTCTCATATTAGATATCACTACAAAATCATTTACTTTCATTAAAACCACCTCCGAGCAGTTTTGTTAGAAATAGTATTATCTAGAGAAGATATATAACTAATCCTTAAAATATATATAATACCTTATAATTATATAATTCTGCGAAAGCTTTTTAAAGTGTAAATTTCAAAGATTATATATGAAACGAAGCGTTATTCAACTGGCGGGGAAGACACATGTTATTTCTTTGCCTAGCAAGTGGGTTAAAAAATATAATGTCAAGAAAGGCGATGAGCTAGAGATTACTGAGGATAATGAAAATATAATTGTTTCTAAAGAAAAAGCTAGAACTGAATTGAAAAAAGATGTTGATGTAAGTGAATATGGATTAATGTCCAGAAGAGTTATTGGGGCATTGTATAAAAAAGGATATGACGAGGTTAAATTCTTTTATGATGATCCTAAGATTGGAGAGGTTTTACAAAAAGAGATTGATTCTGGGCTGATTGGCTTTGAAATTATTGCGCATGGGAAGAATCATTGTAATGTAAAAATGGTTGCTTCACAGGAAAATGAAAATTTTGATTCATTATTTAGAAGAATATTTTTTGTGCTAATATCCGAAGGCAAAGATGGTGTGGATTTTATTTTACCATTAGATAAAGATAATTTGAAAGGGATTGTATTGAGAGATAAAACTATCAATAAACTAGCAGATTACTGCAGACGTGTTATTAATAAATCGAAAGATGAAAATTCAATTTATGTTTATCATCTTGTTGAAGAACTTGAAAAGATTGGAGATGTTTACAGAGACATGTTTAAATTTATCTTGGAGAATGATGTTAAATTAAACAAGGCAATTATTGAAGAAGTAAAAAATGTGAATTCTTATTTTGAATTATTGCATAATCTATATTACAATTATTCACCTAAAGAGGTTTCTGTTTTTTACAATGAAAAAATTAAATTAATTAATAATATTAATAAAATCATGAAAAAAACCAATGAGGATGAAACGATTGTTTTGATGCATTTAAGCTCAATTGTACAGAGAGTTTATGACTTAAACGGGGTTGTTCTTCAAATAAAACTCTAATTGCCTCAAACTTGTTTCCATAAGCTGAATCTTCAAGTAATTGGATTTAATTTCAGACTTATGGTCCCTTTTTAATGCATTAATAGAAGAGTAAGCATTTTGAATAATTGCATCCATTCTTTCCAAATCTTTTCTTTGATATAATTGAGGGATATCTTCTAATGCCTTGATTATAACGGCATGGTGATAAGTAATTTTAGATTTCATATAATTAATTTTAATTCCCTTATATTTTTGATAACTTTCATTTGACCTTCTTAAAATATATTCCTTGCCTTCTTCTGTAAATAAATTCCACGTATCAGTAAGATTTGCTATGTCCCTTTCTCTCTGATTTTTTATTCTATTTTCACAATCAAGAACAACTATTTTGTTATCATCAGTAACAAGCCAGTTATCTGAGTGAGCATCTTTATCATAAATTATTTCAGAATCTTTTAATGATTCTACAAATGGATCTATTGCAATTTTAATTTTTTCCAATAAAATCTTATCTATATTTATTGAATTTAATCTTGACATAATTTCCTTTTTATGGTCTCTTGATTGTTCAATTAAATCTGTGTCAATATTAGCGTGAATAAATGCTAAAAAATCGGCTATATCATCAAGATTTTTTTTAGAACCTTCTGGATTAGTTAATAGTCTTTGTTTTAAAGTTTCACCAAGCTCATAGTCCATAAAATAAACGCCATTAATAGGATTTTCTTCAGTTGGCTTTAATTCCATAACTGCAATTGGATAGGGTGATAAAAATCTTGGATCTTTTGATTCTGAGATATATTCTATTATCTCTTTAGTTAATCTGCATTCTTTTATAAGTTGATTATAATCTCCGAATTTTAAGACTAATTCACGACCTAAAAAATTACCAGAGGGAGTTACAATTGTTGCCTTACTTTTTCCAATTTTTAGAGGGTTATTATTCATTATATTGGTATAAATATCCATAATACTTTTATTGAAGAGTTCGCTGTTTTTTGAATATCTTGAACTTAATAATAGGAGGTAATTTAACTTTGCAGTTTCTTCAGTATTCCCGCGATTATTATCTCTTTCTTCAATTAGTAATTTTTCTGAACTTTCAATATCCCCATTTAACATTAATACTATAGCTGTTTCAAGATTATTTTCTGTTGATGTTATATTTTTTATTCTTGCAAATACATCTGTTGTAAAAACTGAACGAAGTAACTCGTAATTATCATAATAAGGTTCTCTAAACAAAGATTTAATTGCATCTCTGTAATATTCCATTGCCTTTTCCTTATTTTTATTTTTTAAATGAATATTCCCCATCCTAACAAGGTTTTTTGTTTTTGTAGGGCCATCATCAAGATTCATTGATTCTCTTATTATTAATTCCAAATCTTTTTTTCCTAGAATTCTAGCGGTATTTGCTTTAATTGAATTTTTTGTATTTTCTATTGAGCGTGAGTGAAGAAATGATGCCAAAAGAATTGTTGATGTTCCTGCTAAAACACCGCAACCTATACCTATTAAACCCGGAGCTAAGAGATTATTTTCTAATTGAAATGAAAGATGTTGTTTTATTGTTATGGGATATCTTGAAAGAAATTCTTGAGTATTATTGTAATATAATTTGTATATTACACTTGTGATGGATGCTGTTGCTGCAACTAACCCAGGATACTCTAAAACTTTATCCGTATATTTTAAAATAGAGTTATTTGCAGGTTTTATTTTTGATCTTTTTATTCTATTTTTAGTCCTTAAAAGTTTTAAATATGATTCAGTAAAAAAAGAGAGTGTAGAAAATGTTGCTGCTTTTTCCGAAAAGGGAATATCTGGAAAAAACGATTGTGTTATTATCGCTGATGTTGTTAAAGCAGTTGTTGTTGGATTCTCAATGACAAGTTGAGAAGGATAAGTTATTATATCTTTTGCCTTAAGCTTGTTTTTTAAATAAGGTATTGTAATAATATCCCTCTTGTTTAATTTCTTAAGTGTTGTTGAAGCAATATAACCTAAAAACATGCCCGGCAAAACCAATTTTAAGTCATTCATATTTTGATTTTGATAATAAACAATATAATCTCCAAAATTAAAAGTATTAAAATTACTAAATAACCATCCACCAATCCCCCCTAAAAAAGTAATTGTGGCAACACTATTAAATGGATAATTGAAACCAACTGTTATTATTTTTTTTAAATTATTAAGAATGGAATTTCTTACTACTTTTGATTCTAGATTTTCTTCTTTCATTTTTTCTTACTAGGTATAGATCTTTTATAGCTAAATAAATAAATTCCTTTTACCTTTTTGCTTGCTTCCCTAAAATCATGTTGGGTTTTGTATAATCCAAACTCATTGGTTGTATATATTAGATTATTTTCAATTACTTTTTTGTAATTTAGAAATCTTTTTGTATCATCCCTTGTGCCATTCCTATCGATTTGTTTTTCTATATCCCTATATATATCTAAAAAATTAT
>CAYHUT010000078.1:0-4557 GCA_964359835.1 Candidatus Woesearchaeota archaeon | reverse complement strand
TTCAAAAATTCAAAAACTCGGCTGGAAAGCGATTATAGACTACAAAGAAGGAATAAATCGAATAGTAAAAGCGTACTCTACTTTATAGTACATACACTTACTCTATTTTATATATTCAAGAAGTATATTACACAAAAACTTAACCCCGGATATCGTACTTAATTTAGATTCACCCCAACCTCTGGCTTTTTCCCTGCTTGGTATTTCAGAGACCGCATACCCTTTCTTAAGACAAGACACCACCATCTCCTGTTCTATGCCAAAACCATTGTCTTTTAATTGGAGTGATCGAAAAATATCTTTCCTCGTACCTCGAAAACTATATAAAACATCTGTTAATTTTGTTTGAAATTTATTATTTATGAGCATAACCAATAAATCACATCCTGCAGACCGTATGATGCCCTGAAACGACATGGAAACGTCAAAGCTTCCTCCAGTACGCCTACTTCCCATTACGAAATCAGCTTTCTTTGAAAGAAGAAGTGAGGCCATCTTTGGTATATCTCTTTCGTCATGCGAACCATCTGCATCAAAATATATCAAAGTTTCATATTTTGCTTTTTGCATCCCGACCATCATCGCATCGCCCTTGCCCAGTCCGTGATCAAGATAAAACTTAACACCTAATTTATGTGCTATCTCTTTGGTTTTATCCTTGGAATGACCGTCAACTACGATAATATCATCAGAATATCGTTTGACTGATCGTATGATCTCTTCTATTCCTTCTCCTTCATTTCGGGTAGGAATGATGATGCTGAATTTTTTCATATGTGAAGGTTATTTTTTCTTATATGCCTTTACTACAACATATAGCCCGAGGCTATGGGGCAGAAAAGAAGGATATGAAACTACCGTCATAGAATCAAAATATTTTCCAAGAGCTGAAAAAATCTCCTTATGACCTGATGGGTGTATGTCGTCAGGTTTAAATTTTAAAATATACTCAATAATAAAGTTTGAAACTATATTTTTGGTCGGAAATCCGATGACAACAAAACCTCCTGGCACCAGTAATCTGTTGAACTCTTTGCACGCAATATCGAGCTCCTTGTCTCGAAAGTGCTCCATGACAGATACGCAAACAATTTTGTCAAAAAACCCTGACCGAAATTTTGTCTTAAATATAGAATCTTTTGATAGGATTGCCTGGATACGTTCCTTTGACAGTATCTTCTTCACAATATTCATTTTAGAATGAAGATCAATGCCGTAGAGCTTCTTTGTAAGCTTTGCCAAAGAGGGCATAAAAGTACCACCACCATAGCCTACATCTAACAATCGTCCAACTTTTTTCTGCGGAGAACTTGAAAGCAAATCAAGTGCAAGCGAAAGTCGCTTTCTCATAAAATACCCCTGAATAGGACGGTAATATTGATCAATAGTTCGATCGATATATTCAAAATTTAAAGAAATTAAATTGCGCTTATTTGGTATCTGTAATTTCATAAAATGGTCGCAACGATTTTGATAGAATTTGTATATTATATGGTCCCACGGGCTCAATAGCAATATTCGTAATATATTTTTTTAAGAAATCTCCGTTTCTGCTAAACTGTTCCATCTCCGGAATGCGAAATGCGTATTTCATAGGTCGCCCATCCGCACGAATTGGGACAATAAATTCTTGCATTGGAGTTTCTACATACGTTTTATCCGTACCCCATCGTATTTTTATAAATGCGTATGGGACATTAGGTGTTTTCATACTGTGAGATACTAACTCTCTTGGGCTCTGAAAATTTTTAACAGACTCAAACCCCGACTCAGGAATTACCTCAACTTCATCCAGGTACAAAAAAGCACCAGTTGTCGTAGTGTCAACAGTTAAACGTATATAAGAAGCCATAATAGGCTTATCAAAAAAATCAATTCTTTCAACATCAGTATTATTTTTTCTGTCAAGTATTTTTTCCCAATTATTACCATCGAGTGAATAATCTATGTGATACGAACTCGGAAGCCTTGGCCCCTTCTCGGTTGAAAAGAACAACCCCCGGACATTTTGAGGTGTTCCTAAATGAATGGTTACAACAGCAGGAATTGAATCTGCCATCCATCCTGACCTGACACCGAAATTCCCGTCTATAAGATTAGACGGAAGGAGATAGAAAAATGGTTCTCCTGGCCGCTGGGACGCAGTAGCAGAAACTTTTACGCTTGAATTTTTTATATTCTCTGCTCTAACAATGGCATAACGCATATCTGAATCTCCAAATTGTTTGCTACTGTTCACGCTAGGATTTGCCAAGATAGTCACATCGAGCTTATATGGGATTTCGACAGGATATGTTTTTTCAGGCAATACTGATATCGCATCATTGGATAACGACAGCTCTCTTGCTTTTTTTAATATTGTTAATATTTCCTTCGTTCTGTCCAAAAGACCCCTCTCAATACTGTAATCCAAAAAAATAACATCAGACAACAGGATGGTCTTGCTCGATACTTTCTCAAGAATTCTCCCAAGCTGACTCTCTGTCGCAAAAGGTCGGTTTTTTAAATTTGGATACTCCTGATCTCGCACCACTGACCATTCTCCAAGCAAATCATTGAGACCATTAGCATGAGGAAATTGATATACAACTACCGTATCAGAAAGAATTGGAAATTGACGTTTAAATGACTCGTAAAATTGCTTCGTTCTTTTATGCACGGTTATGAGTAGTCCATACTCAATTTTCCACAGCCACAAGATATTTACAGACACTAAAACCGCCACAATCATTGGAACTACTATAGTGGCCACTTTTTTATTTCTAAATGTGTGCTTCGTATACTGCCCGATTTCAAATAATATCGTTGCAATAAAAAGGCATACACCAAAAAAAGCATAGTATTCGTACCGCCTGGTGTTCCATAAGTATTCTTGCCGTAATACTGTATCAGTCGAAGGAATCGCAAAAGATGTTATGGCGATCCACAAAATCGTCCAAACAAGAGAAAAATAGTACAATTTTCTATATTTTGACGTACGTCTAAGGTAGATAATAAAAGAAACCACCATCAGATTAATCCAGCCTAAGCTTGAAAAAAAGAAAAATCGTATCGTGTCTCCATATCCCACAAGGGCAACAAATTTTTCCCGTACAGCATTAAGCAATTCGTATGGCAGCCAGAGACTGGCATAATATCTACCGAAAGCTAAAACTGTTCGCCAGGCGAGAAGAACATATTGATGATCATTTTGCAATCGAAGTCGTAGTTGTACGGAATCATCAGCATAGTCACCAACCACGTCGCCAAAAGCGCTTCTGATGAGAAGATATACAAATGCGACTCCTAAAAACAAAGCCATGCGAATGAAAAATGCAATGATGTATTTTTTATTTTTCTTGAAATGGAAAAAAAGATCATATATGAAAAGAATTCCTATGAGAACTAGTCCTGATTCTCTGTTGTAAAATGCTAGGAATGCAAATAGTAATGAAAGGAAAAGATACACTATGTTCTTTCTCTGCATATATACACGATATCCAAGCAGGGATAAAAATACGCAGATCATCATGAATGCATAATAAGAATTAAAACTACCCCATGTAATTACGTCATGATAGGTGATACTTGCCACAAAAATCAGCGACCCTGCCGCAGCAAGAGCATAAACGTTCGTAAGCGAGAGCAACACAAAAAAAGACAACAAAGATGCTATGGTATGAAGCACAATCGCAACGGCATACCACCCTGTAGGATTCCAACCGAAGAGGAGATAATTTAAATAATAGATGTATGCGTGAGATCGAAATAAACCTTGTATCGTATGCGGCACGCTCATAAGCCAGGCTGTCTCATATCCCATGAAAAACCAGAATTGTGTCGTAAGACCCCATGCCAAGAACGAAATGATACAAAGAAGAATACAGTGAAAATATATTTTCCTATGTGTGATGTATTGCAATAATCGTTTCATAAATTATGTCACTCCCTTAGTCCCGGAGAAAATATTTTATTGGATGTTTGAAACGCCTGGGTAAATATTCGATCCCAGGAAAATTTTTTTGAGTAAACCACTGCGTTTTTTCTATATAATCTAAGCGATGCTTCATCGGTTAAAAGAAGTATGATCATTTTTGCAATAGCAGATGGATTAGCCTCACACGCCTTTCCGCACCTATTTTTTTCAATATCTTTCCATACATCTGGAACTTTTGTGATGATGATCGGAAGCCCTGCTGCAAGATATGCTTTCACTTTGCCGGGATCAGTATGCCGGATAAAATTATCCTGTGTGTCTTCGTATGGAGCGATCGCGAGTGAACATTTTGACAATTGAATCTCAAGATCTAAGTGATCAGGAATATATCCATGAAAAGTGACATATTTTTTAACACCAAGACGCATTGCTAAATCCCTTAGTGCTTCTTCATACTCACCAGCACCATAAATATCAAAATGAAACTTTGGAATTTTTTTGACAACCTCTGGAATCGCTTCTAAAACAAGCTGAACTCCTTGTTTTTTAGTCAAATGCCCCATATGGGCAACATGAAATCTTTTGCGTTCGCTTTCGTTGACTTCAGGGATATCTATATCAGTTCCCACGGGGACAAGAAT
>CAYHUT010000077.1:0-4751 GCA_964359835.1 Candidatus Woesearchaeota archaeon | reverse complement strand
ATTTCAATTTCACATTTAATCCCGAAGATCTCTCAAAAAATTCAGATTTAGTTTTATATACAATGGCATCTCCAATTCCAGGAGACATTGAATCAATGGCAAAGATTTATGAAGAAATATCCTTAAATAGTGAAGATAGTAGATTTAGATATCCGGAGTTATAATGAAAAGAAGGCTGCAAAAAACATTCGCATTAATTTTAATGATGCTAGTTATTACAATGCCTTTTGTAATTGCAGCAGATTCAACAATAAGCACATTTACTGCGGGAACTCCTCTGGGCTTATCTCAGAGAACAGCTAATCTTGGGGAATTTATTATTATTAATATTGCAAATATTGAACCAGTATCAGTAAGGCAGGCAATGCTAGAACAGCAAAATGTACCTGTTTTTGTTTATCTAAAAGGCACAACAATTGGCACAGCACTGTCCCCAGTTTCAAATGATCCAAGTCAAAAAGATCCTCTTTACGGGATTACCAATATACCTCCAATAAAACAAGTCATAATCACGCCAATAAATCTTTCAAGAGATTATATTGCTAGTTCTAGATATGTAAGCCCTGATAGAAATGCTTATTCACTTTCAAATATGGGATATATTATTTTAAATCTAAAAAGACAGCAGAATATTTCTGCATTGCCTGAAAAAGAAAGTCTTGGATTAAAACAAAAAAATCTTGATATTCAGATGCAGGCTCAGATATTATTTGATTTCCAAAAAGGTTCATTACTTGGGATAGGGGAACAAGAAAGAGTTTTGCAACCAATGCTTGATGATATTGAATTCCAGAAAATTGATATTTCACCTTATGCAATTCTTGGGGGCAGGGCATATATTAGGGCAACAGATATATCCTCTGATGCAGTAACTCTTGTTGTTTATGATAAATCAAGAAATCCAATCTCAATCATCTCACCATATTTAGGTTCAAACCAGCAAGGAATTCAACCACTCTCAAATTTAAGATTAACACATGGTCAAATATCAAATGTTTTAAGTTTAGGCCAATCAAATAATCCTTTCACAGATAATTTCAGAATTAAATTAGATAAAATTATGACGCCACAGTCAACAGCTACATTGAATGTAGTTACATCTGGCCAAAGTTATAGGCGTGTTTTAAGAGTTGGAGACAGAATTTCAGAGGGTTCAAGCTGGAAGGTAAAAGAGATTTATGACAAGCCTGAAGTCACACCAAGACCAACACAAGCAAATTTATTGGAATTTAAAGTTGATGTGGAAAAGCTTTCAACACCTGTTTCTTCATTGGGCATAGATATAAATAAAATAGTATTGCAGAATACTCAGACCAGTGCAACAAAAACCTTAACAACAAAACGACTTGTTTCAAACACAGGTTTCATTTCTTCAAGTGAAAAATTAAAGGATGAGGCAGTTGATTTAATTATACAAAAATACTGCTCTTCAACAAATACAGATAAAGAGCCTGCTTGTTTAGCAGTTGAAAATCTGCAAAAAATAATCAAACAATATCCCGCATCACCTGATGCAGTTGAAGCCTATCAAAATCTTGCAGAAATTTTCAATAATGAATTAGTATTATCAGCAAAATCTTGCGTAAAATCAATAAAATCTGAAGCATGTGCTGCATATAAACGAGATATGAAAAATCTTGCAGTTTATTATTATGATAAAGTTGTTCAGCTAAATCCCGCATTAGCTGCTGAAGTAGAACAAAAAAAACTTGAACAGGGTTTCACAATTGAAGATAGCGTTTATCTAGATGATGATGGTGTAACTGTTTTTCTAATTGATTCAAAACCATTAAGCAAAAAATCTGATCTGGGCTCAACAAAAATTAAAGTAGCAGATTTGCCAGAAAGGGAATATAATGTTGGAGATCTTCTAAAGGATGAAAAAGGCGAGAATATAAAAGGATATACTGAAGATGGTCGTGTTTATTATTTTAGAGTAGATGGGATTGATCCTGCTCGCGTTGTAATTTATAAAACTTATACCGATCCTTCAGTAACTCAAAAAATAGTATCCACAATTAAAGAACAAACCTATTCATTATCGGGATTTAGTTCCAATGGGGCCTTATTAAATCAAGAAACCTTTTTAGAATATTATCCAGCAAGACCAACAAGCCTAACTCAACAGCAAGCAACATTAAAAATCCTTGTTACAAATATTCAATCAAAGAACAATGCTTACATAACAATACTTCCGGGTTTAACAGAAGCATCAGTAACCTCCAATTTTACAATACACGTTCCAATTGATCCGAGATTATTTTCATATACTCCTGATGAACTTAGAAATAAAATAAATTCAACAAGAGAATTAATTGAGAAATTTGATTCTGTGATAAATAATCTTGATTCAGTTGTAAGAACATGGAAAAGAACATGCATAGTCACATTTGCTTTATTAACCATAAAAAATTCATTCCTAGCAGGTCCATCAAGAAATCTTGCAAGAAAAGAGGTTTCAGCTTTCTACAAGCAGAAATGTGCAAAAGCAGTTTCACAAGGAAAATATGATACAAATATTGAATGTTATTCCGCAAATTCAGCTGAAATGACAAAGGCAATTGATGCTGATAAAAAAGCAATTGATGATGTTCAATCGCAGCTAAAAGGAAAATCTCTAGAAGACCTTCAAAGGGATAATACTGATTTTAAGAATTTTGAATTAGTTGGCGGCTCTCTTGAACAATATCGTGATCATTTAAAATATAATTCATTAAAAACATCTATTGATTCACAATCTGATTTCGGTCAATATATTTTCAATAAATCAAATGATATAAATTACGAGGGAAGAATAAAACTTTTCAAGGAAGCATCTGATTTCGCCAAAGCTCATCCAACCACTGGATTAACTCCAGAAACAGTAACTCAAAATTACATAGCAAATAAAGGACTTGTTGCTCCAACATCTGGCTTAGATACAATCAAATTAACAAAAATAGATGAGATTACAGATAAAAACGCCCCTGCTGGTGCTATAAAAACTTATGGGGCTGTTGTGTCTGATGGCTCAACTCAAAAAGTCGCAAATTTGAAGAGAGTAAATGAATTCCAAAGACAAGTTTACCAAGATGGATTTGATACTGTACTTTCAAATCAAGATGCTATTTGTCAAAAAGATTGGCTAACCTCCAAATCTCCTCCTGCTCCGGAACAATGGCTTAAAGATTGCATGACTAGAAGAATAGATTCTCTTGAAAAAACAACTGCAACAGATAAACAAGGAAATACTATGTATATCGAATCTGAAAAAATAAGCAAACTAACAGGGGGGTATCAGCCAAAAGATAAAACCTATCAAAAATATTCAACACTTGCAATTAATAAAGATCTTTTAATGGATCAAGGAAGTTTAATAGATGGTAAAAAAGTAAAACTAACATTCTACAGTTCATCTCTTACAGATTTTGCGGGAGATAAACAAACAAACAAACAATACACCTTAAACAGCAAGAAACAGATTATTGCGCAGTATGACAACAATGGTCAGGCTTATTGTTATCCAACTGGAAAAGGCGAATACGTACAAGTTTTAGATAGATACAGCACAGGAGCAGCTCGTTTAATTCGCGTAATGAATGTTGGTCCTGATGGAATAATTGATTGCGGAAGAGGCGATGATATAATAATTAAATCAGAATCATTGTTAAAAATGTCTGAAAATGTTGCATTGAAAAATCAATATATCACTTCAATAAATCGCGCTCCAAAATGCACAAAAGAAGGAGCAACAGTTGGTTCAGTTGATGGTTCAAGAATTTTATGCAGCATGAATTCTGCTTTAATAAATCCAGCATTAGAAACCACTGAATGCATCGATACAATGGATCCAGGGGATTGTAGATTACTTTTCAATGCATGTGATCCAGTTATGTGTCCAGCAACGCGCTGTAATCTCGGAGGAAGATATACTCCAAAAGGCGGAGTTATAAGTTCAGGTTTATTCGGTTCAGCAGTTTTATGTACTCCAAATTTCCCAGAAGTTGTTGTTCCATTTTGTTTAACAGGTATTTTATCTGGATTAAAAGGAATAAGATCAATTTTACAAGGTTATGCTGATTGTTTGGAAGCAAATTTAAAAGATGGCTCAAATGTGGGTTTCTGCGATTACATTAGTAATGTTGGTTTTTGTGAAATTATTTGGAGAGAAGCAATGTTTATTGTTGACATGAAAGGTGGAGTTTTAAATTGGTTATCTGAAAAAATATTTGGAAAAGAAACAGGCGGGGCAGAATACTTCACATTCCAATCTGCATTAGATAATGTCGGTGATTCTGTTGAAGCATTTACAAAAGAATATTCAGATACAAGAATAGCTGCGCTATACAAAGGTTCATCAACAGAAGAATTTGGAACTGAGATTTGTAGAAGAGCAGTTTATGGAAAATTCCCAAGTGTGGGAGATATATTGGATCAATTATCAGAACCAGAAGACCCTCCTCAATTCTATGCATTCTTCGATACAGCGCCTTACGCACAAAAACCTGGTTCAACTCTTGGAGCATCAGCAGCTTCATCCTACGGTTCAAAAGAACTTGTAACATATACTGTATTTTATCACATCTATGCAGGCACAGGTTTTTCAGTTGATCAGCCTTTATCATTTTCAACAGGGCAGGCAATTGGTCAGCAACCAAATGCGCCAGTTAGATATTCAGTTGTTTTAAGAAATAAACAAACAAACAAAGTAATGTATGTCACAACAAATCCAGAGCAATATGGTGAAACAGAAAAAACAATAGCTCGCGGTT
>CAYHUT010000076.1:0-4856 GCA_964359835.1 Candidatus Woesearchaeota archaeon | reverse complement strand
GTCCTTACTGCCAACGTTCCATTCGCTTCTTCTTTCTCTCCAACAGTTAGCATTAAGGGAATCTTCATTAGTTGAGCGTTGCGGACTTTCTTATTAATAGTTTCAGAAGACAAATCTGTTTCTACGCGAATATCGTTCTGTTTCAAAACTTCTTTTACTTTTTCAGCATACTTTATTGATTTATCAGATATAGTCATAATTCTAACTTGCTCAGGAGAAAGCCATAATGGGAATTTGCCTGCGTAATTCTCTATCAAAAATGCAATGAATCTTTCATGTGTTGATAATGGTGCTCTATGTATTACAAACACTTCATTATTAGCAGAATTATCTTTATCATTATACTTTAGTTCAAATCTTTTTTTTGCTGCAAAGTCAAGTTGCACTGTTGATAGTGTTTCTTCTCTGCCTATTACTGTTTTGAATTGTATATCTATTTTTGGACCGTAAAATGCTGCTTCATTTTTTGCTTCAACAAATTTTACGTTTAGTTTTTTTAATACTTTTCTTAATTGTTCTTCTGAATAATTCCAATTTTCTGGTTCATCGATATATTTTTCTTTATTGCTTGGATCCCATAAGGAAAGTCTGAAATAATAATTTTTCAATCCAAAAATTTCGTAATAATCTTGAATCATTTTTATTACTGATTCGACTTCTTGAGGTATTTGTTCTTTAGTACAGTAAATATGTGCATCATTCATTGAAAGCATTCTCACTCTTAATAATCCTGATAGTGCTCCTGATAATTCATTTCTATAGACCGTTCCATATTCTGCAATTCTCACTGGCATTTCCCTATAGCTTTTGGGTTTGTGATTAAATATAACATGATGTAATGGGCAATTCATTGATTTAAGATAATACACCCCATCATCCATTTTCATCGCAGGATACATGCTTTCTTTGTAATGTGGCAGGTGCCCTGATTTGATAAATAATTGTTCTTTGGCCAAATGAGGTGTTGAAACTCTCACATATCCTGCGTTTTTTTCTGTTTCTATTGCAAAATTCTCTATCTCTTGTTTTATAATCTGTCCTTTTGGCAATAATATTGGTAAGCCTTTACCAATCAGTTCAGAGATCATATATATCTGCATTTGTTCTCCAATTAATTTATGATCTCTCTTCTCAGCTTCTTCAAGCATCTTCAAATGTTCGTCGAGTTGTTTTTGTGATGGAAATGAAATTCCATAAATTCTTGTTAATTGTTTGTTCTTTGAATCTCCTCTCCAGTATGCTCCCGCTACTTTTAATAATTTGAAGCCTTTCACTAATCCTGTTGAAGAGATGTGTGGAGCGCCGCATAAATCAACATAGTCTCCGTGGTAAACTAGAGTTAATTTCTTCCCTTGCTTAGAAAATTCTTCTGCTAATTCTATTTTGTAGGGGTTGTCTTTGAATAATTTTTTTACTTCTGCAACAGTTGTTTGTTTTCTAACAAATTTCGAATCTTGAGCAATTATTTTTTTCATCTCAGCTTCTATTTTTGGAAAGTCATCTGAAGAAATTGGCAGGTCATCAAAGTCGTAGTAAAATCCTTCTTCAACCGGAGGACCTATTGTATTTTTTGATTTAGGATAAATTCTTTTAATTGCATCTGCAAGAACGTGGCAAGTACTATGTCTAAATGCATAAATTCCTTCTGCATCTGCAAAAGTCAAGATTTTTATTTTTGAATCTTTCTCTATCGATTCATCTAGAGGAAGTACTTCATCATCCACTTTTATCGCAATTGCATCTGCAAGAAGTCTTTTGCCTATTCCTTCTGCTATTTCTTTTCCAGTAATTCCTTTTTTTAACTCTTTTTTTGTTCCGTCAGGAAGAGTTAGTGTTATGTTGGGCATTAGAGAGTGCAAAATTGAGGGATTATTTAAATTTATCTCATTGCTCATTTCTACCGCCTCTCAACAATCTCGTGCCGCAAGAAGGTTTGTCTTTTAGCAATTCTGATAATTCTGTGTGGCTTCCGACAATCACATCTATTTTCGAGTTTGATAAAATTTCAATAACTCTGCTGTCGAGAACTTTGCCTAATCTCATTTTCTCTGCGTCTTCATAACTTAGGTGACTTATTAATTCTTGATTACTTTGTCCAAAATTTGTATAAATTCCGCTAACATTTTTTACATAAATTAATTTATCTACTCTCGCTAAAACTGCCACCATTGCAGCAACTAAATCTGAAGAGTTTCTTCCTAGCAAAACTTTATCTCCAACTAAGTCTACTGCTCCAAATCCTGGAACAATCACTATCTGTTCTGGAACTTCTAGCAAATGTTTTCTTTTAAAAGATTCCTGCATATTTATATTGGCGCACAAATAACTTTGCTCCGCAACTATTGGAAATACTCCATTCTGAGAAATTATTGTTGACTGAGCAAGATATGATTGCAAAATATTTGCTGAAACGATTTCTCCCTCTAATAGTCTGGAAGCAACTTCAGGATTATTGTATTTGGCAAAATCGCATTCGCCATTAAGTGCTTTCTTTAATATTATTTCCTCCTGTTCTTTTGCAACTTCATGTATCAATCTATCGGTAATGCCAGAACTAGCAGACACAATAATATATAATTTATCTGGCGAATATTCATCTGATATTTGTTCAATTTCTTTTGCAATATTTTTGTACGAATTAGCATTTAACAAAACCGAACCTCCTATTTTGATAGCAAATTTAACCATATTCTGTTCTCCGCGTTTTAAGCTCGCATAGCTGTAGCTACATACTCTCAAATATTTAGTCTAAAAATAAAAAATTCACAATTTAGATTTCTCAACAAGACTTTGCTGACAGAAACTTCCTATAGGTTTACAAGACCCAAGAAGAATCGAAAAACAAAACCTTCAGTGTTGAGAAACGATGGAACAGCATTAAGCTGTCAATGTAGTTGTAGAAGTAAGCGTATTAACTAATAGAGATTCTGATAAATCTAAACAAATAATTTTCTTCATAGAACTTTCAAAACATCAAATCTATTTAAATTTTTCGTTTTTAGAAATTATCGACGTGATAATAATCGCTACAACACCCGTAACACTCAACTGCACTAAAGGACTTAAACCCATTCCGAATATTGTAGGCATTAGTTCGTTGTAGCTCCACTGCTTGAAAAACAATGCTTTCGCCTCGATAATCGCTGCGATTAAGAAGCCGATAATTGCAGTATAAATAATTTTTCTTGAATCATACTTTTTCACCCACTCTAATTCTCTCCACAAAACTGAGCCAGATATAAAAATTCCCAAAACAATCAAAGCATCCATGAATGAAACATAAGATATCATTCTAACAAAGAAAGAAGAGTCCATTGTTTGATGGCCTGTGTAAAATAACACTGCGTGAATCGACTCCCACAAAAAGTTAAGTAGGTAAGAAAAGATAAAGATTAATATTGTTTGATGGGTGAGTTTTTTGAGCATGTGTTTCTTATAAGTAAGATATGTTTATAAATCTTTGATTATTTTCTAGAGTAGTATGAAAGAAACTTTAGAGCGAAGATTAGAAATAAAAAGAATTGTTCTTAATGCAGGTCTTTACGATGACCCTGGATTTTATACTGGCCCAGGAGTTATTCGCAGGGTTGATGGCAATCAAGTTAGTAAAATATCTGCAGAAATCAGAAAAAAGTATGGAAAAAATGCTTCAGACCAATTTATTCAGATGTTTGTTGATATTCCTGATACATATTTTTCTCCTAGATATTTTTTGACAACTTTGTATAAACTGGCAGATAATGATTATATTTGGGATAAAAGTTTGATGAAGTGACATTTATTCTATCGTACTCATGCAGAAACCAAAACATTTATATACTGATGATTTTTAAAAGAATCATATGACTCAAATAAAAATCAATTATGAGTGTGAAGTTTTACTCTCTCTTTTGAAAAAAGAAATGAGGGGGAGAGAACTATCTAGGGAGTTAAACACTTCTTTAACTAGAATACAATCCATACTTAACGAATTAAGAAATCGTACTGTTTTAGATTATAGAACAGAAGGTAAAAACCATGTTTTTTTTATTAAGAAAAATTTAATGGCGAAAATGTTTATCTTAAATGCAGAAAATTATAAACTCATTAAGATATTTGAAAAGTATCCTATATTGGAGATTTTATTCAGAGACATTATCAAGAAATCTCCTGATAAATTGATAATTCTGTTTGGAAGCTATGCAAAATTTATTCCTAAAGAAGACAGCGATATAGATATTTACGTAGACACGAATGAGAGAAGAGTTAAGGAAGATATAGAATTATTGAATACTTCTTTAAGTGTTAAAATAGGTAGTTTTAATAAGGACGATTTGTTGATAAAAGAAATAATAAAAAATCATGCGATAATTCAAGGGGTAGAAATTTTTTATGAAAAACTTGGTTTTTTTAAATAAATTAAAAAAAGAAAGAAAGCTAGAATTAATCGAATCAACCGAATTTATTTCTGAGTCTTATGAAAAAAAGAGCAACAATTGCATTTTAGGAGCAAAGCTTTTGTTTAATGGAAATCTTTTTGAGAATTCGGTTGGGGAATCTTACTATTCTATGTATAATATTCTTCAGTCTTTATTTTTTAAGTGTGGAATAAAGTGCGAAAATCATAGCGCAGCAGTTATTCTTTTAAGGGAGTTGTTCAAACAGGACAAAGCATATGTTACTTTTTCAAAAGCTAAAGAAGAAAGAATTGACAAACAATATTATGTAACTCATATGCAAATTGAGCCGGTAACAAAAGACTCTGCTCAAGAATTAATAACTATTGCTGAGAAATTTGTTCTTGAAATAAATAAATACAAAAAAACTTTAAAGTTAGAAAACATTGAGCAAATAAGAAAAGAGTTTGATAAACTGTG
>CAYHUT010000075.1:0-4921 GCA_964359835.1 Candidatus Woesearchaeota archaeon | reverse complement strand
TCATCTTTTGCATAAGGATTATGGATAGATGTATCTGACAAGCCCCCTATTATTTCTGAAGTTGTTTTTAGACATTCCAATCCAATTAAATCTCCTTCAAAAGGACTAGTACATACTTCTAGTGAACCTTGTTTAATTTCAATACAAAAATCTAATTTATTATTAAGGTCATTATTTTCTAATTCATACACCCTTTTTGCTATTTTAGATATTGCTTCAAGTGCACCATTTAACACTGAAACTGGAAACTTTTTAGAGTTTAATTTATTGCCTTTAAATTTATAAATAAATTCTTTCATAACATTACTGGATTAAACAATAAACTATAAAAAACTATCTTTTCATATAAACCCGCAATATCTTATATCTAAAAAGTTACTTCAACTTCTTCAAAACATTTCTACCTTCTTGTGTTATTTCAACAATAAAGTAAGGTTTGCTTGTTTTGAGCCTTTAATCATATTAAAACAAAAGATTAGAAGCTTAAAAATTTATCTTTTGAGGAATCTGCTATTCAGAAAGTTATTAAAGAGAAGAGAATTAATATTAATAATATGAAGAATCTCCAGGAAACAGGAACATATTTAGAAAGTAAAATAAAATTTAATACAAAAATGGCTTTAATATTTTTACTAATAGGTTTAGTAACTCTAACTTTTTATATAGGAATAATCTTTATTGTTATTTCGATATATTTTTTTATCAAACGGAGCCACTATAAAAGTGGATATTTGGGAGAACAGATAGTTATAGAATCTCTTCAAAATCTGCCAGATTCGTATAGTCTTATTAATGATGTTAATTTACTAAATAGTTATGGAAATATAGACCATGTGGTTTTAGGGAATAATGGGATATTTATTATAGAAACAAAAAATTTTCAAGGAGAAATAATTTGTAATGAAGATGAATGGGTAAGGCATTATGAAGAAGCAGATAAAGATTACGAAATAAAAAGTCCAAGTAAACAAGTCAAAGGCAATGCTTTAAAGTTAAAGCAATATATTGAATCAAAAAATATATTTGGCAAATCGTTACGAATATGGGTGGAAGGGATAGTGGTTTTTACTAATGAGGATGTAATTTTGCATTGTAATAATTCAACTGTTCCTATTTTGAAAGTTAGTCAATTATGTAATTATATACTGAATAAAGAGTCAAGAGTTAAATTCTCTTCCCACGAATTAGAAAAGGTTACAAAGATTTTGTTAAATTTGAAATAGTACTTCAGCCAACTTTCAATTCTTTTTTATATCGTTAAACATTATAATGCACCAACCATTATGGTGGACTTATAAGAAACAAAAAAGGGCGGAAAGAGGTATACACCCTGCAATTTTTGCTAAAAATTGAGTAAAGGCAACCTATCATCGGACTTCGCCTCGATAGGTTTAGCACTTAATTAATATTTATAGAATTTATTTCTTATCTCTTTTTTATGGATTTCATGAGAATTTTTATTTTCTCAACTAAAAGTTTGTCAATTAAATAAACTCTTTGAATATTTGCAAATACTATGAAAACTAATAAAAGTATTATTGGTGCTGTAAGAGAAATACCAACTTGGGTAAATAGATAAACTACAATTGAAAAGAATATTATAAATCCTAAAAGCGCCATTGTTACAAAAATATTAAACCAGATTTTCAAATCCGAGAACAAGAATTTTTTAAATGTGAATTTAAATGGTTGGTCTGCTACAAAGTAATGGAAGTTGAATAAGGTAATTAAGATTAAAAGTATTGAAATTGGGATCAAAAGATAAAGCATTGACGTATATTCTCCATATACAAAATAACCCATTAAATCAATTGTTAATGATGCAGCCAATAAGGCGAGTATTGCTTGCAAAAATGCAGGTAAAATTATTCTTTGCCATGGTGTTTTAACTGCAAAATACCAGTAAATTATTTGGAATAAAACAAATAGAACTATGAAAAATATAGGTAACAAGTATCTTGTCAATAGTAAAGATTTATTAGTTATATTCCCTACTTCATCCAGTGTTTTTTGCAAACTTGCCTGATTCTCTGCTGTTAAATTATTTTGTTGTATATCTGACTGTAATTTAGCAACATCGGGTGAAAAGACTTGTAATTCATTAATGTAAATTTCTTGCTGGTACCTTACAAAAACAAGGGCTAATACAATTAAAGCGAAGAATATTATTTCAATAATTGTTAAGTATATTAATTTTTTTAAGTCCATTTTTATGCAGGGATTACCACCTTTAAGAAATTTTCCACGCTATCGTATGTTTTTAATACATTATCTACATAAGTAATTCCATTTTGAGTATCTGATTTTAATATTAATCCATTTTTCTTTAATTGATCCCAAGTCATATCTTTTGATCCAGTAATTTTATCAACTACACCATGCACATAACCTTCTCCCATATTATATGAATCTATTCCTAATTCTTTTTGAGCAGCATAACTATTAAATGATTTCATTTTTTCATTAAGAATATTAATGGATGTTTCTATTGATTTGTCCGGATTAAAACGATCATCAGTTTGAGGCGTAGATAAACATTTTGTTTTACAGTCTGAAGCAGCTATAGTATCTTTTTGACATGGACCACAAGAGGTAATTCTTGTTAATATTTGTTTTTTGAAGTTTATTTTTTTAGAATTAACTGCATTCCATTTATCTACACAGTCCCTATTATATTCACAACCAGTACTATAAATTATTTGCATTAGACCTATTGCACCGCTCTGTGAAACAGCATTTGGATTACTGCCTGATTCTTTTAATAAAATGGAATAAATTAAAGGAGCGTCTATATTTTTATTATTTACATCACTAATTATCTCACTTATAAGAGAACTGTAAGTTGTTTTAAGTAAATTTAATTTTTGTTCATCAGATTTAGGTAATGCACTAAATTGTTGATAATTCTCATTTACAACACATTTATCCTCGCTTTCAATCATGCATTTTTTATCAATTGCACACTTATTTTGAGCACCTAAACAAGTTCTTGATTCACATCTGACCCTACATTCTTCTTCAGGAGTTATTGATTTTTTTTCTTTGCAAATACCAGATTCTTGACCTGCATTTGAAATAGTATTGTAAGAACCGACCCCTAAGAAATCTTTTGCACTAAGCCAAATACCTTGATCTGGAATCCAGGCGCAATTATCCTTGCCTAACCCCTGACATTCAGAAAGGGTGCAGATATTATCGTCATTACATTTTGTACAATCGACAGCAACTGTTGTTGTAGCTTTATTTGTTAAATCTTCTAACTTGTAATAAATTGGTTTATCTGCAGATTCATAAGCATAAACATTTAATGCTATTAATTGCATATCAGATTGTCTTGATATTCCTATTGAATTGAAAGGTATCCTTATTGTTTTATCCTTAACTTCATCTATAGAATATTTTTTGTCAGCAGGGAATAATATCTTGTCTTTAACAGTGTTAATTTCAAATTGATAGAAAAAATCTCCCCTGTCTTTGTCATCCAATACTATTTTAATTGTTAATTCTTTTCTTGATGGGAAAAATTCAGGAGTGAATTTTGTATTTGTGCCCATTGTGATTTCTTGGGCTTCTCCCACTAAATCTTTTATTTCTTTTATTATTGCATCTTTTTCTTTGTCTTCAAGATTACCTTCAACATCTAATTTATCATAAATCATTAATTGTACATTGCTTATTCCTTTGGAAGTATCAAAACCCCTTCTTTTCAATTCATCAAATGTAATTGTTTTTTTTGAAATCCTTATTTGGCCTGATTCAAGTTTTCCATAAACTTTTTCTGATTTTGGATTTGAAAATATTACATCATTCAGGTTTTCACTAGAGTAAACAATAGCATAATTAATAGAATAATCTTTTTCCTTATTAAGAATTTGTAGTTCTGAATTTAAAACTAATGAATTGTCTTGTACACTTGAATCGAATTTAGTTATTCTTATCCCATTCTTATTATCTTCTGAAGATATTGCTTTGTAAGCAATTTTATTTGGAACAATTTCATAATCTTTTTTGAATTCGGCAATTTTTATGAAACCTAATGCCTGATCAAGAAGTGCTTTTGCGGCAATATTCTCATCAATTGAATTTGAGATTAATGTGATGTAAGTTAAACCTATTTTATCGTTGTAATCTACTTTTAAATTATTTTTATAATCATTTGTAAGACTATCTATGTTTTTATCTGCTGTTGCAATTGCTTCTGCTTTTGCATCTTTTACTGTTGTAGTAACAGTTGTTGCACTTTGTGATTGTGAATCTTGATAAGTGGAATCTAATTGATTGAAATCTGGAGTTGCTGTGTTCTGATTATCTTGAGCAGGTATATCACCTACTGCGCTGACAAAGATAGAGCAAGCTATTAAAATGACCAAGAGTATTGCTAATTTTTTCAAATTATGCTGCTGCTTGTTTTGCGTTTTCATATGCCTGCCTTATTTGTTCAATTAATGAATTTCTTTTTTCATTTAGCATTAATAAAATCTGTTCTGTATCTGATGCAGAGATTATTTTAGCCTGCTGCTCAGATGTTAAATTAGCTGTCTTTAAACCTTGAACTGTTTCAGCCAATCTCTTTTTATCTTCTATATTTATTGATTTTGAATCAAGCCAGCATGTTCCTTGCTCTATTCCTTTTTCATCCTTGCCACAAACACCTACATTAATCCATCTTCCTGTTTCAGCTGTTGGTTCTTGTAAATTACAAACTCTTGAAATTCCCGTGCTTAACAAACCATAATCAACTGGTGTTGGAACACTTCCAAGTGTTGGAGATGTTCTTGAATATTCTGGAATGCATTCTGCAGCGGATTTTATATCTCTTCTTGATGCTTCATCCTGTGCAATCACATCCTCAGTCATTTTTACCGCTAAATCTGTTGAAACTTTTTTAAAACCGCACTCTTCTCTTCCATTAACAATTACA
>CAYHUT010000074.1:0-4962 GCA_964359835.1 Candidatus Woesearchaeota archaeon | reverse complement strand
GTTTCTTCTGCTAATTTAATTAAAAAAACAGGCTCAACAATAGCCTGCATGCATCTATTAGTATTGGGAGGGAAACAAGAAGCAGCATAACTTTTATACCATACTTCTATTAATGGTACATTTTTTCCAATTAAATCTTTTTCCTCTAAGCACAAATTATTGAAACTTACATTACCCATTTGTGCAGAGTTCAATCCCATTTTATTTATTGCGCCGGATAATTTAATATTTGGATTATCTGATTTTGTGATGAAACAGGAAATGCCACCAAAAAAACCTTTTTGCTTATCGGTTGCAACATAAAGCATTAAAACATTACTAATTGGAGCATTAGTTATATAACGCTTTTCTCCGGTTAAGATATACTTATCAGATTTCTTAATTGCTTCTGCAGACATTTTATAAACATCAGAGCCGGAATCTAATTCGGTGATGGCATTCGAAGCTATCCATTTGCCTGACGAAATATTTGGCAGAAAATATTCTTTTTGTTTTTCACTTCCATACGTATCAAGTGGTAACGCACAGGCAACTAAATGCGCTATTGAAGAAAATATTAAACCGTTGTTTTTGTTGCCATGCGCCAACGCCTGAAATGCAACACATGTTTTTAAAGCAGAATATCCATTACCTCCGTATTTTGGATTTATAGCTAAGCCATTAACTTTATTTTTAGAAAAATGCTCCCACAATTCGCGGTCAAAAAAACCTTTTCTGTCTTCATCAATTATATTTTTGGTAGTATATGATTTTCCTACCTCTTTAAAAGTATCGTATAAAGCTTTATAATCTTTTAATACACTTGAAATCATAGTCAGGAATTTTATGAATTAAAAATTCATTTTATTATAGCTTAAAGTAACTAAATTTTTCGCAGATTTTAAATAAAAATTAAACCAGAAACAATTAAGATAACAATAAAAAATTTGAGTCTATTTTGAAAAGGTTGGGGTATTAATGTTTTTGGGTCTAAGTTCCGGTTTGTAAATATCCATTAGAATTTGTAACTTTACCTAAATGTCTTTAAAACATGAATTACAAAGTATCATTTCAGGAAATGGATCGGTTAGGAATGGAGAAATTATCCAAACAATCACCGACTACCTTAGAAGAAAAAAGACGTCAGTTTCGGGAGTTAAAAAAACAAAGCTCATCAAAGAGCAAGAAACACAGGTCTTAATTGAATTCATTGATTCGAAAAATCTTTGGTACAAGAGCATAGATACCACCAAGTATATTGGAGAAGGTGCTGAACAAAAAATCTACGAGTATTCCGATCCGAATTTTGTATTGAAACTTAATGATAGCATCTTTTATGAGTTATGGGAAGACTATTTAAATAGCCTTTTAATTCATAATTATTTCTTTTCTCATTTAGCTTACGAATTGCTTGGATTTCATAAGACTAATGATAAACTATTTGCAGTTGTTAAGCAACCGTTCGTGAAGTCCACAGAAAACACAAACCTAAATAATGTCAAGGAATTTTTATCTGCGAACGGTTTTGTCAATAAAAAAGAAAACGACTATTATCATCCTGGTCTTGGAATAATTGTGGAAGATTTGCATTATGAAAATGTTCTCACGGAAGAAGGATCTCTACAATTTATTGATACGGTATTCTTTCTTATGCCGTCTTTTTACGATAAAGAATAAAACCTTGAAGAGCGTTACAGTTTTTATACTGATTACAAATCCGCGCTAACGGGCGGGTATGGGGCGTTTTATCCAATTAGTGCATTTTTATTTATCCATAATTTTCCATTCCTTTTAATATCATATCTGCCGATTGACTTAGCTTTCCGAATAGAAAAAAATATGGCCAAAATCAATGTGGTAAAGCGAGCAATATTGATCAAAAGATTCCCTGTAACGTTTGACTGAACATTAAAACCATCCCAGGTAAGATCCATAAATGCGTGAAGAAATAATACCATCCACAAACTTTTCCAAGCATAATAGAACCATGAAAACCCAAGACTTGCGCCGACTGTAAATAAAAATATACTAATTGCAGAATTAAAATCTTCTGCTTGGTATAAATGTACCCAACCAAAAAATAGTCCGGTAAAAATTCCCGCACTCAAAAATCCCCAACCGGCATAATAAAACAGTAAACCAAAGAGAAATGCCCTGAAAATAAATTCCTCTCCAAATCCCGCCAAGATAAAATCGCGATAAACAATTGTACCTGACAATTCAAAGTCCCAGTTAGAATAAAAACCTAAACCAACAAGCTGCGGAATTACACAAATTGCCGCAACAAAAAAACCTCTTGGCAGATCAGATATCTCAAGTCCGAAGTCTTTTAGTTTTATCTCTTTAGTCATTAAATATTTTGCTAAACAGGCAAAAACAATTGCAGAAATCAGCATTATAGTTAGTCGTCCCTCAACAGAAAAAGAATCCCAATTTTCTTTTCCAAAGACAATATATCCATATAAGTACTTACTATATTTATAAAGAAGAAAACAAAGAATTACAATTACACTTCTTTTTATAAATAAATTCCAATTCATTTTGGTAATGTTTAATGGCCGTCTAATATTAATTAAAATGCCCTATCTCTGAACTACGAACCTCTCAATTCCCAAGTCTACACATCCGCCGAAATAATATTCCTTTGAATGGCTGAAGTGCCGGAATATAATAAAGAAGCAAAACTATCTCGGTATTCACGTTCAATTCCCGAATCAATTAAATAGCCATAAGCGCCATAAATTTCCTGTAATTGTTTGATAGCATTTACACAATGTTCCGATACAAATAATTTAGCAATGGAAGCTCTTGTTAAAGCGTTTTTTGGTTTTGTATCAATAGAATAAGCCGCATCATACACTAAATTTTTACCGGCATTTAAAATAGTTTTTATATCGGCAATTTTGTGCTGAATGTTTTGAAATTCGAAAAGATTTTTATTATTGAGTTTGCGTTTTTTTGTAAACAATACAGTTTTATCCAACATCCTGTCCAGCTGACCAACTAAAAAAGCACTTACCACAACTCTTTCCCAAATCATGCTGGTATTAAATATTTGTCCGCCCGAACCGGGTTTACCAATCATATTCTCTTCATCAATTTCAAAATTATTAAATTTAATATCGCCCATTTGTGCAGTGCGCAATCCCATTTTGTCTTTCGTTTTGCTGATTTTAATATCTTTTGAATCCGATTTCACAATAAAGCAAGATACTCCACCGAAAAAACCTTTTGATTTATCGGTTAAAGCATAAACCACTAGCACATCACATATCGGCGAATTAGTTATATATCTTTTTTCGCCGTTAATAATATAAACACCGTCTTTTTTAACAGCAACCGACGACATATTATAAACATCGGAGCCCGAATTAAACTCCGTTATAGCATTAGCCGCTATCCATTGTCCGGTTGCCATTTTTTTCAGGAATTTGCTTTTTTGTTCCTCGTTACCATAAAAAGATAAAGGAGCAACGCATCCCAATAATTGTGCAATTGAAGAAAAAATAATTCCGTTATTTTCACAGCCATAAGATAAAGCTTCATACGCAACTGCCGTTTTTAGTGCTGTAAAACCTTTTCCGCCATAAGATTCGTCGGCCATTAAACCATGTAAACCATGTTTCGAAAAATGGTTCCATAAACTTCTATCGAAAAAATTATTCTTATCCTGCTCAACCATGTCTTTAACAGGAAAAGACTTGCCTACCTCATGAAAGGTGTTGTAAATGGTTTTATAATTTTTTAGAACTCCTAATATCATGGTATAATCAAAAAATAATGATACAACTAAAGTAGAATTTTTATACCTTAGAAAAAAAATAAATACTATTATTATTAACAATATATCTGTTTTTTTGCCCGAGGGAATTTTAACAAATGAAATGCTCGCGGCTGAATATAGCTTAAATGCTGAGGAAATATTCAAAAAAACAGGAATTATGGAGCGAAGAAGGATCACAGAAGACTTTATTATGTCGGACATGGCGCAAAAAGCTGCCGAAAGGTTATTTGAAAAAAATGCGGGGATAAAAGAAAAAATAGATGCCATTATTCTGGTTGGCCATGGTTACGATTACAAAGCGCCTATTACAGCGGCCATACTTCAGAATAAACTTGGAATAAGCAAAAAATGTTTAACCATTGATTTACCTCATGGATGTACAGGTTATATTAACGGACTTGCTGTAACAAAAGGACTTATTGATGGTGGTATGTGTGAACATATACTTTTGCTGACCGGCGATACGCCATCGTTTGTTATAGCAAAAGATAATTCAGAATTAAATTCCATTTTCAGTGATAGTGCCACTGCAACTTATATTTCGAAAAATGTCGGTGAAAATTTATATGAGAAATTCGTATTCGGTACCGATGGTGCGGGCGTAAATTCACTAATAGTAAGAAGAAGCAGCAGCCGTTTGCCTGCCGACACAGATTATTTAAAGGAAAAAGGGAGATTAAACGGCACCATGGAAATGAACAGCACCGAAATATTTCTATTCGCCATTAAAACCGTACCGCAACTGATAAAAGACACACTTGAAAAAAACAATATTAAAGCTGAGGATATTGATTACTTTGTGTTTCACCAGGCCAACACTTTTTTGCTGGATGTATTGAGAAGAAAACTAAAATTGCCTGCAGAAAAATTTTATAACGATATTTCAAAGACAGGAAATACGGTGGCTTCCACCATTCCTATAGCATTAAACGATTTAATTGAAAAGAAGAAATTAACAAAAGGAATGACTATTTTACTGGCAGGATTCGGATTAGGATATACTTGGGGCGCCACAGTCATAAAATTTTAAAATCATGAACGTAGAAGAATTTACAAAAAAACTTGAATCCGAATTTGATGATCTTGAACCGGGAAGTATACAACCCGATACAGATTACAGAACCATTAAAGGATGGAGCAGCATGCATGCTTTAATCATCATTGCTTTTGTGGATATTAATTTCGACATCACTTTAAAC
>CAYHUT010000073.1:0-5311 GCA_964359835.1 Candidatus Woesearchaeota archaeon | reverse complement strand
TAATTATTATATCTATTCTGCCTGCTACAACTCTTTCAACTACTAAAGCCATATCAATTCCCTTAAATTACGCTCTAATAAATCTTCCTATTTTTTAATAATTGAGAATAAAATTTAATTATTTAGCGAATTCGCCTTCAACTGCTTTGAGTTTGTCAAAAACTATTTTCATGAATTGAGTTTTTATTTTAACTGACTGAGTTCTTAGGCCAATATTAAAATCACTTTCTTGGTTTTCGTAAACTCCACTATCAACAACTATTTGGATTTGCTCTTTATGGCCGAATGGTGGAACTGCGCCAAGTTCACAACCAGTTTTTTCCATGACTTCCTCTCTTGTTGCCATTCTTATTTTTCTTTTTGACCAGTTCATTTGTTCAGCGACTTTATTTTGATTTACTTTTTTATCAGCTGGAACATCTGCAACAACCCATTCATTGTTGTCATTTGTGAAAAGAATTGATTTTATGCCTTGTTTTAATTCAAAACCTCTTGTTCTAGCGGCATCCTCGCTTGTAATAACTGCTTCGTGTTCAACGTATTCCGGATGTATATCTAAATTCTTGAAAAATTCTTTTATTCTGTTTACTTCTTCTATTCCCATGGTTTGATTGTCTTTAATTTATTTAAATAGATTTCTTTTCATTCTATCAGCAACAATAAAAACATAACCGCAATTCCTAGAACTATTGAAATGATTTGTATTATGGATTGTTTGATTTCTGTGTGCTTATGTAATTCTGGTGTTAGGTCTGATAAGGCTAAGTATAGAAAACCACCGACTGTCAGCGGAACTAAAATTTTTGAAAATGATGAATTTGCTGAGCCGAAGATAAGAACAAGAAATGCTCCTAATAAAGCTGTTAATGATGATAGGAAATTAAAAAACAATGCTTTTTTGGGTTTTATTCCTGCGTAAATTAAAACGCCAAAGTCACCAATCTCTTGTGGAATTTCATGAAGAACAACAGCCAATGAAGTTGCAATTCCAATTGGTGTTGATATTAAAAATGATGCTGCAATAATCATTCCATCAATGAAATTATGTAAACCATCTCCAATTAAATTCATGTAAGCAAATGGATGCGGATGTTTTTTACTTGTTTCTTGATGGCAGTGCCTCCAGTGAATATATTTTTCTAAAATAAAGAATATTAAAATTCCAATTAATACCCAGATTGCAATTGGAAAAGGAGTTAATGTTTCATATGCCTGCGGTAAAAGGTGAATAAATGAATCACCCAATAATGCACCCACTGAAAAGCTTACAAAGAAAATTAAGATTTTATTTAGAAATTTTTTATTTATTGAAAGGGTTAATACCCCTATTAAAGAAATTAGACTTACTATCAAAACAGCAATTATTGCATATAGGAATTGGATGTTCATGTTAGTTAATTTCTATATTCAAAATGGTAAAATACTGAAATCACAAAAATGATGTCTCTCATTTTTGGGATGCAAAAGAGTAACTCTTACTCTCTATAAAGGTTACTCTTTTAGCATATAAAGCTATTGGTGGATAAAACTACGAATTAGATATTTGTAGGAATGAAAAAGAAATCAAAAGTCTGTTTGTAAAGTTGTTGGTGGATATTTTGGGACAATTTTAATTTGTTCTTCCTTGTTATTTTATCTATATTTCTTAGTTTCCTCAATGATATTGAGGTATTTCTGGAGATTTTCATTTAATATTGAATGTATTAATGGCTTTATTGCCTTGTAATAATATTTCAATTCTGTATTTGTGAGCTTTTCATGAGCTAATATCTTAGCCATAATCCTTATTTTTGCAGGAGAGAATATTTTGGACAATGCTTCATTTGTTGTTAAGCTGCTTCTTATGTTTAACTGCTCTTGCTGGCTCTCTTCAATTATTTTTTCTTCTTTTTTAGCAAATTGCTTAAATGCATCATAATAATACTGAAATTCATTCTTGTTTATAGCGCCTTTAATATGATTTTTGATTATTATTTGTTTTATATTAGTATTAATCTTTTCAGAATTAAAAATCCTGTCTGCTATTAAGATTATTTTATTAAAATCTAGTGTTTCGGCTTTATTCAATTTGCCTGCTATTTTTTTATAATCAAAATTCTGCTTCAAAAGCAGGGGTATTGCAAGGTACAATCGCTCATTTTTTTCTTTTAGGATATCAATTATTTCCTCTTCATTTGAAGTGTAGCTTGGAAACTCCAGCTCAAATCCCTGTTTCTCTAAGTCCTTGATTAATTTAGCGCTTATCATATTTGTTCTCCAGATGCTTGAATTTTAAATCATAATCAGCTATTAATGATGTTTCTGCTATTCTGTAATATCTTTCTTTCAATTTTTTAAAATCAAGCTTTTGCGTTTTTATTATTTCAAGAATATCATCTATATCCCTTTTTTCTGACCTTGCTATTTTTGTTATTATTATATCCTGCCAATTAAGGATATAAATCTTTAATTTTCCTATTGTTCTTATTTTTTCTGAGTTGCTTTTCCAGTCTTCTGGAAGGGATATTCCCATAATAAAATTGCCATAGAAAATATCAATTCTTGTATCATTCAGATACCAGATGTTGCATAATTTTGAGCTGCTTTTTTCTTTTAAGCTAGCTAATTCAAATAATTTTTTTATCTCTTTATAATCTGCTGTTGTTATAAAATCAATGTCTTTTGTTGCCTCTTTTATATTCTTTAAAATCATTGCAGTCCCGCCTATTGCAAAGAGCTCTAATTCTATGTTTAAATCAGCTAATAGTTGCAGGAAATTTTCTAATTCTGATAAGCTGCTGTTTGCTGGATTTTTATATTTATTTTCATACATTTTTGTATACCTTTTCATATATTTATGTATGAATTAGTATATAAATGTTTCTATTAATTAGAATGCTGTTTTGATTATTTGTTTTTTAAACCGTAGATTCTAAACCTGAATTTGTTATTAATCCATTCTTCTGATAAAGTATTTATTTGGTTTAGAAATTGTTTCCCTAAAAAATTGTTTTACAATTTTTGGGGCCCTGAAAACCTTTTGTTTTCCCGGGCTTTACTTCTCTCTTTGATTCTAGATTTTTTGCTATTCTAAAAAATTCTCTTTCCAGATTGATTAGAGAGGACATTTTAGTTACTTTGATTTTTTAAAATTTTAGTTCTACTTAATAAATAATTTTGAGACTGATGATAAATATTTTAAACATGCTAAATGCATTGCAGCAGAGGGACTCTTTCTTAAACTTCTTATAATAATATCTTCTAAATGAGTAGCAAGCGGAGTAAAGATTTTTACTCTATCGGGAAATAAGGGATAATAATCCGGTCTTCTAAATTCCATACTCAAATAAGGATTACCGATAAATTGAATCATCATACCTTTTTCACGAGTTGGACTATATTCCTCTTCAACATCAAAACCAGTACCTGTTGTGTAGAACCAGAATCCCGCTCTTCTCTCAATATACTTTAAGGATACACCTCTTATACCCCACTGATTAGATTTTTTAAGTTGTTTCTCAAGAACGGGAAATATAATTTTACAAGCCTGTAAAATATCTTTGTAAATATATTTTGCTTCCTTTTTAACTGCATAAGGATAAGATTTCTGTCCCATGTTAATTTTCCACCTATGAGTCTTCAAAAAGAAAATTTAAAAGCAGGGGCTATTTCTTCCAGAAACTGTATTTTCTCTTGTAAAATTTTATCAGTCATTTTGATTTTCCTCCTCTTTACCCCGTTATTCTGAGTCCATATTCACCAACAATTTTTTCAAGTGTACGGAGAGATATTTTTCTTGATTTAAACCCGTATAGATTAACATCTATGCTACAATAATGGAAGGGTCCATATGATTCACTCGTGATACTTTTTTTAACATGATATCCTAATTCATCTATACTTCTAATAATGCTCGGCACCCCGGCATATAAAGTATTCTTTGCAGTAAAGCGAGGCAGTCCATTTAAGTCATCTTCATACCTTGAAATAACTGTGCATAACCAATAAGGTTTTCGTTTGTGCGTGGTTTTATTTGTCATTTTGATTCTCCATAAAAGTTTGCTACATAAGTGTAATGTTCTCTGCAATTGCTGTAACTATAAGTATTGAGATAATCAAGGCTAAATGCATTTGGTGTTTTTCCCTCTGCTTTCAGTTCAGCAATTTTATCTGCTAATTTTTCATATAATTTACCGTATACCAATGTATCAACAAAACCTATGCTTGTGCCATCACTAACCATTTTTATGGTTTCAAATAATGTTCCTAAAAATACCAATCCTCTAGCCTCTTCTGTTGTTATTAATTCTAAGTCAACTTTCTTCTCCCCACTTTTTTTGTAGCCATTAATACTCTTTATTTCTTCTTTTATTCCTTCAAGTTGCTCTTTGCTATTTGTCATTTTTCTTTTACCTCTTCTCTCACTTTTGAATCTTGAAGAAATGTGAATGAGTAAAGATATTTTGCATAACAATTGCTATATGAACCAACAAGACTGCAATCAAAAAGATAATGGGTTGGTTTTATGCCTTGTTCAATTAATTGTTTTAGATGAGATTCTACATCTATTAAAATATCAAATAAACCCTCTCTTCTAAAGTATACTTCGGTTCCATTCAGTTCGTATTCTTTTGTTAAACGGTCTAAAAAAGTTATTCCTCTTGCATCTTGTATTGATGTTTGTTGCAGACTTCTGATATTATCCCATGTTGTTTCATTAGGATATGATTTATACCACCCCTCTATTAGTTCTCTAATTTCTTTATGATAAGGCATTTTGTTTTGATTTGTCATTTTTCTCTTCCCCCTATTTTATTACTACTTACTAATAGTATAATTATATCTTCTATTTAAATCTTTGTTGTAATCATAATAACAACAATATTTATATACTATTAACGATTATCAAATAGCATGGAAACAGAAGCATTGCAGGAACTTGGATTAAGCAATACAGAAGCCAAAGTGTATCTTGCTTTATTAGAAATAGGTTCAGGTTTAGCAGGAGAAATAACAAAGAAATCAGGCGTAAACAGAACTAATGTTTATGATGCTCTGGAAAGGCTGATAGACAAGGGGCTTGCGACATATGTAATAGTTGCAAACAGAAAAGTCTTTGAGCCTGTAAATCCTGAAAGGCTGAATGAAATTCTAAGAGATAAAGAAGAAAAACTAAATGAAGCAATGAAAGAATTGCAGTTAAAATATAAAATGAGCAAAACCAAGGAAGAAGCTACAATCTTCAAAGGCAAAAAAGGAATAAAATCAATATTTGAAGATATAATAAAAGAAAAAAATGATTTATATGCTTATGGTGCTGAAAGCAAGTTTG
>CAYHUT010000072.1:0-5501 GCA_964359835.1 Candidatus Woesearchaeota archaeon | reverse complement strand
GGCACTGTCCCGAGTCTCCAAAATTATAACCAAGTAAGTTATGGGTTAGTAGTCTTCCCATAACTTCAGCTCGTATTGTTATATAATTTTTAGAGCTTACGCTAGATCCATATTTTCTTTTGTTACTGCTATTTCCAGATTCAATTAAAGATCTTCTATGATAAGTTCTATCTCTAAAATTTCTAGCTGCCCTTTTTCTAACTGTGTTTCTATAGTGAGTCTTACCATAATCTCTCATAGGTATGTGTGCTTCTATTCCTCTTTCATTGCAATATTTATGCAACCAGGTTGCATCATAGGCTTTATCAGCTACTAAAATATTTGTATTAATTTTTTCAAGCAAATATTTTGCATCTTTAATATCATGGCTTGGCAATACTCTGACTTTAGCAGCACACCATTTCTTTGTTTTAGTGTCCAATGCAGCACTAAGTTTAACAGGTACTTTAGGCATTTTTCCATCTATACGCTTCAAATAATGATAACTTGGATTTGTTCTGCTGAATCCTGTACTGTCCAAAGCAATAATATGATGTTTAATTCCAGAAGTAATCCTTAATGCTTCATCCCAAACCCATTTTGGAATCTTATTCATAGTTCTTTGCAAAGAAGATTTGCTAGGACATTTAACACCAAACATATCTAAGAGTTTTACAACTCTTCTATAACTCATTTCTTTACAGTAAAATCTTATGAGCAGTGCAACTAAATGCTCATATAATTCATATGTCTTTGGTCCAAAATGGTGCAACCATCTTGGTAAGCCTAGTTTCTTTAACAAATGCTTAACTTTATTTTGTATTGTTTCCTCTTTTTTCATGGAAGGCGTGCTCCTTCCCTCTACGCAACCACTATGGTTGCTAGAGTTAATATACTTTAAGAATTAGATTTGGGACAGTGCCTTTCCAAACGCAATATTTATATAACAATTATAGTATATATTTCACATGGAAAGAAGAGTTGGAATTATCGCAATAAGTCTTTTTTTAGTCGCATTATTCTTAGTAACTGTTGGAAGTGATTACACAGGTTATTCTGTACTGGATCAAAGTCAATTAACATTCAGCCAATATCCTTTTCCATTTGTAAAGAACAATGTTCCTAATGAGGTTTACATTGTAATGCCTTATGATTATACGTATAATGAATTTAAAGCAGCACAAGATATTGCAGTTTCAATACAAGGTAAAAATCCTGTAGGTCCTGCAATAGTTACTGATAAAGATGTTCCTGAAGGAGAACATAATTTAATTTTAATAGGAAATGCTTGTAATAATGATTTAATTTCACAAGAATTAGCAACTACTAGCTGTGATACTGGATTACAAGCAGGTCAAGCTTCATTAACATTAGTTAATCATCAAAGAACTAGTACTTTAGTAGTTTCTGCTTACAATAATGCAGACTTAGAAAAAGCTGCTGTAGTTATTAGTAATTTTAATTTCTATCCTTTAACTAAAACCAATATTATAGTTAATGGAGAATTAGGCAATTTAGTTTTGAATTACTTTTAATTTTTTAGTTAATTCACTTCTTGTTTTAATTGCTTCTGCTCTTGTTTCAAGATAAACTTTAGTTAATTCTGTACTTCTTTTTTTAATTAATGAAGAATCTAATGGTTTTAATTTACTAGCTATTGTCATTGGTCTTGAAGCAAATTTACTAATGTGCATTACTTCAAATTTTATTCTTTTAACTAGATTAATTGTTTCTTTGAAATCTTCATAAGTTTCTGTTGGAAAACCTACAATGATATCTGTGCTTATTGTCATTTCTGGAATTTCTTTTCTAAAACTCTTTACTATTTCTTCAAACTCTTCTACTTTGTAGTTTCTTTTCATTTCTTTCAGAACTTTATTAGAACCAGACTGCACTGGAAAATGAACAAATTTCATAATCTTTGGGTTTTTATAAATTTCAATTAATTCTTTGTAATATTTTCTTACATGCTCTGGATTTCCCATTCCTACTCTTACTTGGAAATTTCCTTCTAAATTAATTACTTCTTTTAATAATTCAACTAAGTTATAACCTAAATCAAATCCATAACATGCATTGTCTGTGCTAGTTAAATTAATTCTTTTATAATTTAACTTTAAATATTTTTTTATTTCTTCTATTATATTTTCTTTTGGATATGAAATTAAATCTCCTTTAGCAAATTTTGTTGAGCAGAATGAACAAAATGATTTACAGCCTTCAGCTATTTGTATTGAAGCTATTTTTGTATTTTCATTTAACTTTGGCAATGATAATTTTATTTCTTTTCTTTTATTTGTTAGAATAACTTGCTCATTGTTTAGAATTTTTGATATAACTTCTGGAATTTTAGTAATGTTTTGTGTGCTTACTAAAGCTACTCCTTGTTTTAGATATTTTTCTAATTTGTCTTTTTCAGAAACAGGCATGCAACCAGTTATTATTAATTTTTTATCTTTTACTGATTCTATCTTACTAAATATTTTACTTACAGTTACATTCTTTACTGCACATGAATTTATTATTACTATATCTGCATCATTAACGTCTTTTGTTATTTCATGGCCTGCTTCTGTAACTAAACCTGCTATAATATCCCCATTATCATAATTAGCTACACAACCATAATTATCTATGTAAATACTTGCCATTTTTATAAAGATAATACAATTATTTAAAAGATTAGTGATTGAAAAATTATATCACTCTTTCAACTTTACTAACCCATCCTTCTGGAGCTTTTAATTCTCCTCTTTGAATTGAAGAAATTAAATTATACATTTTTTTTGATACTGTACCTATTTTTCCATCACCAACAATTATTTCTTTTCCATCGTCAAAAACATAACTTCCTACAGGAGAAACTACAGCAGCTGTACCCAGGCCACCAGCTTCTATTATTGATCCATCTTTTACACCTTCAATAAATTCATCCAGGTATATTATTTCTTGTTTAACTTCATAACCTAAAACAGAAGAAAGTTCAATTATCGACAATGAAGTAATTGATTTTAATATTGTATCTGTGAATGAAGGTATGATAATTTTATTATCTTTTGTAACATGATAATGGTTCATAGAGCCTGCTTCTTCTATTGTCTTATTATTCACATCTGTGTATAATACCTGTTTTGCCCCAAACTTTGCTGCTTTTTGAGCTACTCTCAAACTTGCACCATAATTTCCTCCTGTTTTTGCAGTACCTACTCCACCAGGACTTACTCTGTGAAATTCTTTTGTTATAAGTAATTTTATTGGTTCAAAACCATCCTGATAATAAGATCCGCTTGGAGAGATTATAATACAATAAATATAAGTTGTACTTGGGTGCACTCCAAGAAAATCCTGATTTCCAAACATAAACGGCCTTATATAAAATGAAGCATCCTGTTTTTCAGGAAACCAATTTCTATCAATATCTATTAAAGTGTTTATAGCCTGCATCTGATCTTCTATTGGTATTTTTGGCATGCACATTATTTCTGCTGAATTATTAAAGCGTTGTGCATTTTTATCCAACCTAAATGTATAAATTTCCCCGTCTTTATGCTTGAAAGCTTTTGAACCTTCAAAAATAGACTGACTATAATGAATACCTACTGCTCCAGGAGCTATTTCTATATTTTTATAAGGACATATTCTTGGAGAATGCCATTTTCCTTCTGAATATTCCATTAAAAACATGTGATCTGTTCTTAAAGCTCCGAAACCAATAGTTTTGTCAGGAACAAAAGAAGTTTTTCTTCTATCTTCTTTTAACTCATATTTTATATTTAACATTATATTGTTAATAATTTATAATATAAAAATCTTTTTAAAATCAAACTTGACAAAAATAGCTTATACTATATAAAAGTTTAATAAGGCTATTTTATGCAAGAATACTATGACTGAACAGAAAACATTAACTGGAACTTATAGAGAATTGTCTGATCAGTTACTTGCACTTAGTCCTGAATATAATCATTTAGAAATTGTACTAAAAGATTTAGAACAAGATGCTGCACTACGATCTGTTGATGGAATTTCAAGTTATACTCAATTAGTAGAAAATTATGAACTTAGCAGAAACACAGGTAGGCAAAAGGCTTATCCAGAAACTAATATTGAGATTTTTGGAATGGCTCCTGAAATAGGGGAACCTTGGAAACCTTGTAAGATTACTATAAAAGTTGATGGACATTCATACATTACAGATAATGATAAGGAGATGTGGCCTGTTTATTTTTTTGATATAAAGAATAGAGTTAAGGATTTACTTGAAAAAGGTTATGTTATAGACTCTTTTGAAGTTATGAAAAACCAGAAAGATGACTTCCCTGGTGATCTTGATGCTGATGAAATATTAAGAGCTAATTCTAGAGAATAATTTTATTTAAACAATTCTTTCATATCTTCTGTTAATAATATCCTATGTGTTTTTCCATAACTTTCTCTTTTTATTATTCCTTTTGCTTCTAGAATTTTTATTGATCTATGTGTCTTTAATTTATTCATGTTTTCCATTCTACTTATTTCAGACTGCAATATTCCATTTTTGTTTTCAATTAATTTGTTCAGTATTATCCTCTCATTTGAACTTAATAATCTTAAAATTGATTGCTTATCTTTTACATCTTTCTTTTTTGGATTTGTTTTATTTGTAAATTTCAAAATTGTAGCCATCTGCTTGTCTAACTTATATTCCATTTTTTTAGATATGAAATAATAAGATATAGGTATTATTGAAAATATTAATATAATTCCAAAGAATAAAAATGTAGAATTTGGAAGCATACTATGACAACCACAATAACTTTCTGATATCAAATATATATGCATTCCTAAAGCATTTAATGTTCCTATAATTAATATCACAATTATTATTGACAATGGAATTATTAGCAATAATGTTTTCTTTTCCATTATTTTTTGGTTTATTATTTGTTTATAAATTTTTGGAAGGTTTCATCATATTGAAACTTTGAATATGGTTTCAGTTAATGTTTATATATGGTTTCACCATAATGAAACTTATTGAAACTAAAAGGAGTGTAAAAAATGGTGAAAAAAAATAATAAAAATCTAATAGGAATAATAGTTGTAGTTGCACTATTTATATTATTAGTTATATCTATTTTTACAAATGGATTTACAAGATTTAATAGTCCTAGTGTAACTGGTCAAGCAGTTGCTGATAATACTATAAAATACATAAATGAAAATCTTTTGCAAGGCCAAAGTGTTGCACAATTAAAAACTGTTGAAGAAACACATGGATTATATAATATTAATTTTGAGATAAATGGAAAAGCATATAGTTCTTATGTAACTGCTGATGGAAAATTATTATTTCCGGAAGGAATTGATTTAGAATCAAAGCCTATTGCTACTCAAACCGCTAAAACTGTTGATATTCCTAAATCAGAAAGTCCTGATGTTAAATTATTTACTATGAGCTTTTGCCCTTATGGAAATCAAGCTGAAGAGGGAATTTATCCTGTTGTAAAATTATTAGGTTCAAGTTTAGAAGTACAACCTCA
>CAYHUT010000071.1:0-5602 GCA_964359835.1 Candidatus Woesearchaeota archaeon | reverse complement strand
ATATTAGTAAATTTAGAAATATCATCTAGACTCAAATATGCGCCAGTAGTAAACAGCATAGTCTCTACACGGTTTTTATCCTCTTGCATACCCTGCATATTTATGTCTTTATTACTATCATTAGGTATATTTACAACATTAACATTCTCTTCAGACATGTTAATATCTATGAAATGTCAATTTAAAAACTTTTGTATCCTAAAATGTAAGAAAAAATATAATAAAAATAAAGAAAAATAAAAGAAAAAATAAGTTTATTTCATTAAACCCACTTTACCAGTTGTTGGTCCGCCGCCAGTAGAAGGATTTCCAGTTCCATCACTTATAGCAACAGTTCCTGATTTTGTGGCTGCTTTTGTAGTTGCTTTTGCACTAGCTAATGCAGCATTATATGCTCCTGCTTGTGCAGAACTAACAAAACCATCAACAGGAGGACCTAGATCAGGTTCTACTGGAGCCAGACCGCCTGTACCACCTTCGCTATAACTAGTTTGTCCAGATTTAACACCTGCTTTTATAGAAGTGAATCCATCAACAGGAGGACCTAAATCAGGTTCTACGGGATCCATTCCCGAATTGCCTTCGCTATAACTATTCCATCCACCACTTCCAAATTTACCCTTGAAATCTGCTAGTGTTGCAGCCATTGTTCCAAAAGTATCGGTATTTTTATCAAGGGTTGGAGTTTTTCCACCACTTAAACCTGTTTGAGGTTTTGTAGCTACACTTACTTGGGAACCAGAACTTGTTTTTTCTGAACCTGTTCCTAAATTACCAGTTTTACCAGTAGTAGTTGGTTTTGTACCTACACTGACTTGAGAACCAGAACTAGTTTTAGTAGATTCTAATCCTGCCTTCTGTCTAAACTGTGCACTATCTCCCCCGCCAAAGACTGGAGTTACTTCAAAATTATCTTTTGAATTCTGATCCATATTGATGGTTCCAAACATAGTATTCATACTCATCCATGTTAAGGCGCCAGCTGTTTCTTCAGTTAAAACTAATTGATTTCTTCCCTTTGCATCTTTAGTGAAAGACATAGCTACACCTTTAGAACCAAATGGAAATACTTTCATTGAATAAGATTTACCGGATGTAAAAACTTTTTTAGTATTATCCGAACTCAGCTTTGTTGCTGCAGGCTGAACTGCTTTAGTTGCTGTAGTTGTTTTAGTTGTAGTTATTTTTTTAGTTGTAGTTGTTGCAATAGCATTTCCAGTCATAGCAGTCATTCCAGAACCAAGAACGTAATATCCTTTAAATTTTCCTTCTGCGCCTCCCAAGTAATTTCCCTGGGAACCATATTGCTGTGCTGAGCCCTCTCCGTAGTCAACATATGCGAATACAGAAAGTCCTAGAACAAGCAAAAACATTATGCTTAAAATTCCTATTTTATTTTTCATTTTTTCCCCATTATTTATATTTAAATATAATTCTACTAAACAAATATATAACCTGTATATAAATCTTATTATTCAAAACCAACTATTGAATAGCGAAGAATTGCAGCAGCCCCGCCCAAATCACGCAGCTGCACGCCCTCTTTTGTCTCAACCGAAACAATAAATATTTTAGTCTTAGTTGCCTCAGCCATATCCTCTAATTCATCAACGCCCTGAAAATCCTCAGATAACAGCAATTTATCAACAGCGCCATAGCCAAGTGCTTTTTTAACATCAGCAACACCATAGACAACTTTGTCAGAATTAGTTGCAAGTAAAGTCAATAATTCCTGAACAATCTGTTTTTCTTTTGTAATCTCCTGTTCAGACAAAGCATCTTGTGACCTTTCAACAAGTTCATGCATTCCATAATCGCCAGTATAACTCAAATCGCGAACAGCAATTACTTTTTTCTTTAATTCATTATTAATATAGCTTCCATTCAAAAAAGTTTCTTTGGTCATTCCCGGCCCGCCAATTAAAATCCCTTTCAAATCATTCAATAATGGCAAGAATTCATGATTGACAACATCCGCAATTCTGTGATAGAATTCATTTGCAGCATCCTCGCGCAAACGTGCAAAACGTTGCTGGCTATTATGAACCAAAAACCCATTAGCAAAGAAATTACCTGTTGTTGTTTCTATATCTATCATCGGCATATTCTTTTCATAATTTTTATTAATAAATAATATTCTTCTTTCATTCAACTTTCTATCAATTAATTTATGATTTTTTTCATTTAATTTATTTGCAGGAATTTTTCTTATTTTTCCATTTACAGAAACAAAAAATAAATGATCTGGTGAAGATATAATCTCTTTTTCTAATGAAATGCTCAAAATATTTAATTTTTCTACTAATATTTGTAATGCTCTTTTTTTTCTTTTCCAAATCGCAATACATTTAGAATCTACATATTTTTTCTTTTTAAAATCATAACCAATTAAAACATCACCAATTTTTAAATTAAAGATATCTTTTTTTTCTCCATTTGCCATTGAAATCATAGTTCCAAAAGCTAAACACTGTCCACCAGCCTTGAATTTTCCCGGAACAGCAGAATGCATCTCTTTTATTACTTGAATGCTTTTTCCTTTTAAAAATCCAACAGTTCCCTCGCGATTATCCATGACAATTAATCCAAATGTTTCATTAAACGCCATCATGTCTTCAAGCGGAGCAGTTATGAAAACTTTATCACATCTATACATTCGAACATTAAGAGGAACGGGAGGTTCCATGCTCCAAACTTTAATATCCTGCTTTCCTTCCTGAGAAGCAATATTTCCTGAATAAACAGCCAGTCCATTTGGTGGTGTAGCTTTAAACAAACGAAGATGTCTTATCATTCTTTCAAGTGAATCAACAACATTCTGGCGATTAGTTTTATCTTTGATATTAACAGCAGTTCCCTGTTCTTGTTGTAAATGTTGTATAATCTTAATCAACTCATAACCAGCTGGAATATAAACAGTAACTAACTCAGTATGCAATCCGCGAACTACTTTTATCTCTCGCAAAAATCTTTTCAGCTTATGTCTTAACATAGAGTCTATTTCTGTCATTATAACCCCACCTTAACATTATTAGCAAACAATATCGATTCAGCTTTTGTAACAGCTTTCAAATCTTCAATAACATCCTCTAATTCTTTATAGCAAGTTAAATTCTTAACAGGTTCTTTAAGAGATTTTGCAGCTTTTGATTTTTCCCGTCTTACCAAAGTCAAAACCTCAACAAATTTGTCGCCAAGTTCAATTAATTTTTTCTCATTCTTTACTTTAAATTTAACAGGCCATTTTGACAAATGAATTGATTTGCTCAAAGACTTGTCTTTGGCATCCCGAGAATTCTTTGAATTGTCCAGGATTTCTTTCTCTTTTCCAAGGTAAAACATCTGGTAAATCTCCTCGGTAATGTGCGGCATTATTGGAGCAAATAATTTCAAAATAGAAAGCAAGGAAACATAAAGAGTATATTGCGCACTTTGTTTTTCTTCAGCACTTCTAGCACTATTATAAATTCTATCTTTAATAATTTCTAAATAATTATCACAAAAATCATGCCAGAAGAAATTTTCAACAGCAGATTTAGCACGAGAATATTCATAATCTTCAAATCCTGAAGTAGATTCAACAATTACATTATTTAATTTTGCTAAAATCCACTGGTCCATTAATTCTAATTTGCCTTTGAACTTTTTTACATTGAAATCTTCAAGGTGTTGTAATGAAAACTTTGAAGCATTCCATAATTTATTTGCAGTTTTAGCTCCAGTCTGCAAATCCTTCTCCAAATATCTTAAATCATCTCCAAGTTTAGAGCCAGCCGCCCAGAAACGTAAAGCATCCACAGGATATTTATCTAAAACTTCTTTAGGATTTACAACATTTCCTTTTGATTTGTGCATTGATTCGCCTTTTGGATCTAAAACATGTCCTGAGATCATGATATTTTCCCAAGGAATATTTTTAAAATGATAAATCCCTTTTACAATTGTATAAAAAGCCCAAGTTCTAATAATATCATGTGCTTGCGGTCTAAGAGACATTGGATACATTTCAATATTTGATTTATACCCATATTTATCTTTAACCCAATTCAAAACTATTTCAGGACTGAGAGAGCTAGTAGCACAAGTATCCATTACATCTTTCTCGCCTTCAAAACTTGTTGAACCGCATTTGCATTTCTCTTTTGGTTTTTTAGCAAGTGGATCAATTGGTAATTCATCCTCAGAAGCAATAATAACTGAACCACATTTCTTGCAGTACCAAACTGGAAATGGAACTCCAAAATGTCTCTGTCTTGAAATGCACCAATCCCATTGCAATCCCTCAATCCAATGCTTGTAACGAGTGTACATTGATTCAGGATGCCATTTTATTTTTGCGCCTTCAGAAATTAATTTTTCTTTATTTTCGATAATTTTAATGAACCATTGTTTTGTTGTTAAAAATTCTATCTCAGTTCCGCATCTTTCATGAACATTAACATTATGATTAATTGGTTTTTTATCTAGTAATAAACATTCTTCTTCTAAATCCTCTAAAATCTTTTTTCTTGCTTCTTTTATTTTCAAATCTTTATATTTTCCAGCAAGCTCATTCATTCTTCCATCTTTATTAATTAAAACTCTTGCTTGCAAACCGCGTTTCTTAATTGCTTCAACATCATATTTATCACCATAACTGCAAATCATCAGAACACCAGAACCTTTCTCCATGCTTGCTGATTCATCTGCAAAAATTGGAACTAAATAATTAAACAAAGGAACTTTAATTTTCTGGCCAATTATACCTTTATATCTTTGATCATGAGGATGAACATAAACGCAAACACACGCGCCTATTAATTCAGGTCTTGTTGTTGCAATTATTATTTTATCTCCATTTTCCAAGGAAAAGGCAACATCATTAAAAGTTGAATCAAGTTCTTTATCCTCTAATTCAGCTTGTGCAATTGCAGTTTGGCAATGAACGCACCACATTGTTGGTGATTCCTGTTGATTCAATAAACCTTTTTTATACAAATCTAAAAAAGACATCTGCGAAGTTTTAATGCAATGTTTATCAATAGTTGAATAACTATTTTTAAAATCACAGCTCATTCCAATATCTTTCCAGCTTTGAATAAACGCAGGCTTGATTTCAGTAATTGTTTGATTGCATAATTTTACAAACTCATCTCTCTGCATTGTAACTGATCTTACATTCTTTAATTTCTCAACTAATTTCTCAGTAGGCAGTCCATTATCATCAGTTCCAAATGGATAAAAAACATTCATGCCTTTCATTCTTTGATATCTTACAATAAAATCTTGCTGTGAATAAGAAAACGCATGACCAATGTGCATATCTCCAGAAACAGTTGGAGGCGGTGTATCAACAGAATAAACAAATTTCCCTTTCTTTGGCTTAAAAACAAATATTTTCCCATCTTGCCAAAACTTCTGCCATTTCTTCTCAGATTCCTTGAACTTGTATTCTTTTGATAAATCCATATATAAAGATAAAAAATGTGGTTATATAAATGTTGTGGGGCATAAATATCACACAAAATAGAAAATCTTTCCAAATTTTTGAATAAACCTTTATGAATCTTGACCTCCTCCCCGGCCTAAAGGCTCTCGCTTCGCTCGCCCCCTACGCTTCGCT
>CAYHUT010000070.1:0-5610 GCA_964359835.1 Candidatus Woesearchaeota archaeon | reverse complement strand
TACCCCTTATACTCATTTTTAACCCGTAAATTTATCATTTGATAAGTGAAAATCTTCTTAAAACAGCAGCTGGTTCCTTGTAGTATTCCTGTATTATTTTTTGAACTTCTTTAAAGCCAACAATTCTTCTTCTCAAAAGCTCTTTTAATAAATTAGTTCTTAATCTAAATTCATTATTAACTTGTTCCTTGGTAAATGCATAGTGAAGTGCTATGTTGTCAAAAACTTTCGAATTTGGATTCATGATAAAGCTGTCATTGTTCGGATCCCACTTGAAAACATTATTTATTACTGCCTCAACATCTCCCTCTTTTACATCAACAATTTCATCAACACTCGCCATTCTTCTGACTTCTTTCCCCTTTACTTTAGTCTGTGCTTGTACAAATACGCAGGCAATTGACATGACAAGTGAACCCGATAAATTAATTGGCGGAGTTTTTAATCTCCTAATCATTGTTTGTACATTTTCAGCGTGCATTGTTCCCATTGATGGGTGACCTGAATTATGCAGGATAATCCCTCCAAATCCGCCTATAAAATTCTGTGTTCCAGGCACAGAAATATCATAAACAGGCTCAGGTTTTTCTAGCTTTATCTTTTCAATAGATTTAACAGAATCAATATATAAATCTCCAACTTTGTTTTCATTTGCTTTATTCTTTCTAGACATTGATATTTTTTTGCCTATTGGCTTGACATATTTCATAAAGCTGTCTTTTTCATCTTGTGTATAAAACATTATTTCATAATCTGTTGTTTTTCTTCCAGCCCTATTCCTTTTATTTATTCTTGCAACAATTCCATAACATAATAATAGGTAAGAAACATCATTTGCCAGTTTCTTTGATATTGTGTAATAGCTTATCCTATCATTTGTAAAGCTTCCATCTCCGGTATAAAGCCCTGATAAAAACTCTCCAATTTTTTCTTCATTTAACCCAAAAATGAAATCAGGTATTTTTCTTTCCTTTTTCCCGCATAATTCTTTTAATAATTCAAATAATACCTTATGTGAAAATGAAAGCTCAACAGCAACACCATAACCAAAAGTAGCCCTTTTCTTTGGCAGTTCACTAATTAATTTTTGTATGCAGTGCTCCATATCTTTAAGCACCTCTTGGTTTTTATTGTATAATGATATCTTGCTGTTTTTTCCAGATGAATTCAAAGAGCCTTCTGATATGAAATACCCCATCAATCTTAATAATTCATCTGATAAATTAATAGAGCCATTAAACATCTTGCTTTTCCTCAAGAATTTTACTCTAACTTCAGAAGGATTATATTTTATCCTTGCCTCTTCAACTAATCTAATAAAATCCCTTGATTTTAGAGATGAAGGATTCTTTTTGCAATAATAATCACTTATTGTTTTTACATTAGCAGTTATAGAGGCTTTTTTAAATCCAAGTATTTCAGATGCTTTCTTAATAAGCTCTGGACTAAAGACTCTTATCTCAGGCAATATCTCAATTAAATTTATTGTTTTAATATCTGCATACCCGCAAGGCACTTTTCCAGGTATCAATATGTCTGAGCCTTCTTTTAGTTCAGAAGCTATTTTTTCAATCATTGATTTTGAAACAATATCATAATCAAATAGTGAATGGTCTGGTGTTGTAATAACTTCTCTTCCTGTTCTTGTCACAATCTTGTAGAGTATATCTCTTGCAGGATGTATTATCTTTTTGCTAATAGGCACAATAATTGTCTTGTTTGTTTTTCTGTCAATTGTTATTGCTTTGTATAATACATCATCTTTCATATCCTTGATTGCAATCTTTTTTGGATGATTAGAATTTAATACCATGACCTCTTGGTCTCCTCTTACAGATGCCATGCCTTGGAATAAGATATAAGCTTCAGCACCTCTGACTTCTCCAACAATTATGTAATCAGGTCTCTGTCTGAAACTTTCTTTTAATAAATCAAATAAGCTGACTTCACCATATCTCTGTCCTAAAATATTTGTCAAGCCAACTCCTGCTCTTGAAACTGAAGGCAGCCAGTTCTCATGTTCTAAGGATAATTCACGAGTATCTTCAATACTAACAACTCTTGCTTGGGGTGGAATAAAAAATGCAACTGCATTCAAATAACTAGTTTTACCAGAACCAGTTCCACCAACAACCATGAAGCTATTTTCATATTCAATGCACATCCAAGCATAAGCTAATATCTCAGCACTTACAGTTCCTTTGTCAACTAATTGCACCGGGCTCCATGGCTCTTTAGTAAATTTACGGATTGTATCAAAAACATTCATTGGCTTATTTCCAGCTATGAAAAACTTGCATGGTTCTAATTCAATATCATAAACAGGGATTTTTTCTCTATTCTTGATAACATTCACTGATTTTATCCTTACAAACTCTTGGTTGCAGTCAACAAGCCAATTTAATAATTTTATTTGCTCATATCTTTTATTTTCTGAAATTAATCTTATTATATCCTTTGCAAATGGTTTTGAAATTGTGTCATAATAAAGAAGCCTGTTGTAGCTCGTATTGAGTTTTTTAGAAATTTCATTCTTTGATAAACCTGCCTTTTTAATCGCATCTATAAAAGGCTTAGCAGGAACTCTTCCATGCCTTGAAAATTCTCTATCTCCTTTTTTCTTGTTAATTAAAGCAAACAATTTTTCTTTTTTTATTGAATTGCAAAATCCTATTTTTTCGTGATATACTCTTTCATAATTAGAGGGGATTGTTACCTTGTATTCTTTATTATTGCTTCTTAAATAAGAGTATATTCCTAATCTTGCAAGCAAATAACTAAGCCCTTCAGCTAATTCTTTTGAATTTGTTTTATAGCTTACTCCTGAGCTGCAAGTTCCATCTCCATCAAACAATCCTTTAATAAAAGAAGAAACTATAATATTATTTGATTTAAAAATAATTTCAGGGACCTTTACAATATTTGTTTTTTTTCCATAAGGCACCCCGAACACTTTATTGAAGAAAAATGGTGCAAATTTATTGCTTAAATAAATTCTATTTCCATTATAATAGCTTTCGCACAATTTAAAATTATTTTCAAATGCCTTGCTTACAGCACTTGCAAAGCCATCATTGTAGCATGCGACATCAACAGAATTCTCACTTAAATGCCCATCACTTATTATAGCCCCTGCTAAATAGGCAAGTTCCTCATTAACTGTATCAGGCACTTTAATTGTTTTGCTTTTCCCTTTTGTGCCCCCCCCATAAACAACAACACCGACATTGCCCAAGGAGTTAATATCTGTATTTTTGTTTTTGCATAAGCTCTCAAGGACCTCAAATGATATTGAATTCCCCCTTGAAACTATTTCATAAAAATAGCTGTCATTTACTTGGTACTGTCTTGATAGTTCTGTTCTTGTATTATTTGCAACAAGGTTATTTACTAAATTACTGATTATCTTATTTGTGCAGATGCATATTTTATGCGAATAGGAAAATTCTTTTAACAACTGGTAGGTATTTATTGTCTGTAAACAGCCTTCAACATTAACATTTACAGGAATAGGCACAATCATGCCATTTTTAAGATTTTCAGCTTCAATTAATTTTAAATCATCTTCAAAAATATGGAATAGATGATTTGTAGTCACTTTTATCGAAGAGCCATCTTCTAATTCAATATCAACAAGTTTCTCCGGAGGGCATAATTTCATTACTGTTTTTAATATAGAATGTTTTTGGACTAAATTATTTTCATTAACACCGCAACAGGTCATATTATGCACATCAACAATTTCATTTCCATTCTCTTTCTTAATTCCAAATCTATCTTTGCATTCTTCAAATAATTTTTTTATATTCACAACATTGCCATCCCCTAACTGGAGATAGCCATCTGCAAAACAGAAAGTTGGTCCTTTAGAAGAAACATCTATGCTGTATGTTGCATTAACTCTTGAGCCATCTGGTAAAGTGCCGTCTAATAATGGTTCGGCGTAACTGACGTATTTTCCCGCTTTTTGAGCAAGTTTTTCAACAAAAGAAGCTGACTGGCGCATACTTTTATAAACTAAATTTGTCCTGATATTTCTGTATTTTCTATGGACAACATAAACAGGGCTTTGAACTCCGTTACATTCAACATCTTCAATATAATAATCATTCATTAACGGTTCAAGTTCATTCATTCCAACAAAATCCCTGTAAATATAATACATAATTTTCAAATAAGAATCCATGTTCAATGAAATTGAAAGTTCAGTCAATAGAATTTTTACATTTTTTTCAAGATAAATTAAAATTGTATTCTTGTCCTTTACACCAATATAACTCAAATTAATTAATTCTCTTATTCCCTCTTCAAGAATATCCAATGTTTCTTTTTCTTTATCATTTAAAACAGGCTCTTCAATTTCATAAACTAATTCAGTATTCGGCGCATCCCAATGAATATGCGCAAAAGTGTAAGGAGGAATTAATGGATATTTTATATCAATCTTTGTAACATCTTTGATATCCGGCAAGCTCGGAATATTTCCAGATAAATCCAGCTGAAATAATGGCTTCTCTTCTTCCTTTTGAATTTCCTTAACGCCAGTTTTAATATCATTTTTTCCTTTCTTATTATCGCCTTTAACTAAAAGAATTACAACAACAATTATGCCAATCAAAAGAACAACTGCTCCTCCAACTGCTGCAAGTATTTTAGGATCGCTAAAGTCTACCATTCCACCCTCTTTTTATCTAAGAAGAAATACCTTCTGCAATATATAAATGTTGTGTTTGTCTTACGATACAAAACCATTAAAGAATTACTGAATTGCTTGAATTAAAATTGTTATTCTTGGATTTTTATAATCAGGATACATAGCACTTAATTCGCTATCTTGGGTACATTTTCCTTCATCAGTACCAGTTCCAGCAGGCCCATAACCATCTGTAGGTTTAGCAGAATCTTTCAAATTTATACACTGGCTTCCCATGTTCTTAATTGAAATCTTAGTATTCCCAGAAATTATATTCGCGCCTCCCATTCTCAAGTACATTATTTTTGTTGGCTCGTAATCCAGCCAGAATCTGACATTGTAAGTTCCTTTTGAACCAGTTGTTAATATCTTTGTATTTCCCTCAGTAACTTGCAAATCTGGTTCAGTTAAAGCTGCTTTTAGTTGATAAGTCCAAACAACACGATTTGGAATATCTATAAGAGTATCTCCAAATATAACCTTTTTCGCATTTGCACCTGCAGTAGAATCAATAGCCTTTTCAGCATTGGAAGCTGAATAAACCTTTACTTCACCTTTGCTTAATCCTAATTCTAAAACTCTCTGCGTTCCAGGACCGCCACGAGCAACCTGTCTAATATTTGCATCTAGTGTAGCAAAAACATCTTTGGTTTGCGTGGCAACATTTTTATCTCTCAACCTGTTAACAGCAGGCATTCCAAGAGATAAAACTAAAGTTAGAACAACAATGCCTAATCCAAAATATAAAACAGCAGAAACCAACACATCACCTTTCTTGTTCAAATTTCTGTTTAATACCCAGCTCTTTTTTTCCATCCTGCTATTTCTAGAAACTAGTCCCTTTTAAATCTTTTTATTTAAACAGTATCTCCGAATAAGTTTTTAAACTAGAGTGTTATCTCTAGTTTATGAGGATT
>CAYHUT010000069.1:0-5677 GCA_964359835.1 Candidatus Woesearchaeota archaeon | reverse complement strand
GGCATTTGCAGTTAAATTTGGATAAGCAACAACAAAACTCTGCAAAGTAGTTTGATTGACATTTCCAAGACTATCATTTGCAAAGAAATACCAATTAACAGTTGTACCTTCATTAACAGTAATTCTTGTAACATTAAATGAAATATCTGCAGCAGCAGTATTAAATGTTTTAAAAGAAGCATTAACCCAACCAGAACCTTGATTTATTGCAAAGATATATCCATTTAAACTACTATCTGTCCAACTAGCTGAAAAATTTACATACATATTTTTATAGACAGTTGTTTCATTCTTTTGTAAATTGCTATATTGCGGCGCAGAAGTATCTATTGTAAATGTAACACTTGTTTGATTTACATTATTAGACGTATCATTAACCCAAACAGTTACATTGTGCTGTCCTTCAGTCCATATAACTGTTGTAATATTTGTTCCGCAATTAGCTAAAGTAACATTTCCTCCAAATGTGTCATTTGAATACCAACATGATTGAAGATTTAAATCCGAAACAGTATAATTTACATTTAATCCAACATCTGAACTATTAGTATTATTTGTTGGTGTTGTAATTGCAATTGCTGGGGGGATACTTTCTGAAGTCGGAGCAGCAAATAATCCATAAATAATTGCTGGTTTAAAAGAATTTAATCTAAGAGTATTTGCAGTTATATCTCTAAATGCACTTGTATTTTTCCAACTTCCTGCACTATAATTCCAAAGTTCAATTGAATTTTCATTGAATGTTCCAATTTCAGAATCATAATAATTCCAACTAATATTATCAATGGCAACAGGATTAAAAATGGCATCAACTTTTAAAAGTAAACTATCATTCTTTCCAGAACCAAAAGAACTAGTAAATCCTTCAATAGTATAAGTTCCATCCTCGGTTTGTTGAAATTCCCACGCATAATCCTGTCCAGAACCACCAAAAGTAACATTCCATAAATAACTTCCTGTTGAATTTACTCTTGTGATATAAGCATCTGATGATCCCCCTAATCCCGAAGCAGTATAACCTGAAAATAAATAGTCTCCATTATTTGCTTCTTCAGCATAATAAGCAGCATCAGATGTTCCAGATTGACCAAAAGTATAATTCCAAACATGATTACCTGTAGAATTAACTTTTATCAACCAAGCATCATTATTTATGCCATCTGGTTTCCAAGCCCCAGATAATATAAATCCTTCATCACGTGTAGGATGAACACTATTAAAGTAAACTGCACCATTATTTGGATCATAGGTTTGTTGCCATAATATAGATCCATCACTTGAACCAATCTTTGCAATCCAACCATCATAAGTAGATATAGCTGTAACAGTTTTACTTCCCACAAAGACATAATTGCCATCAGAGACTAAATTTATAAAAAAAGAATATTCAAATCCTGCCCCGCCATAAGTTTGGTTCCATATATTTGAACCTGAAGAGTTGTATTTTAAAACCCACCCATTAATTGAGGCTGCCGTAGCAAAATCATTTGCCGCAGCTATAATATAGAATCCATCAACTGTTTCCTTAACATCATAACCATAATCATCTCCAGTATCTCCAAAAGTTTTATTCCAGATATGTCCTCCTGTTGAATTTGTTTTTATTAACCAACCTTCATATCCGCCTGCTCCAAAAGAATTAGTAAGACCAACAACAACATAACCTCTATCACTTGTTTCAATAATACCGTGGGCATAATCCAATCCAGTACCCCCATAAGTTTTATTCCAAAGATGATTCCCATTTGCATCAGTTTTAAGAATCAACAAATCATAATCTCCTTCACCGACAGAATCAGTTCCCCCCGCCAAAACAAAACCATGATCAGAAGTTTCTTTTCCAGAATAAATTATTTCATTTCCAGTACTTCCATAAGTTTTATTCCAACTAGAACTCCAATTTGAAATATTTAAATATTTATTATTAAATGAACTAAGACCTGCATGATTTCCAAAAGAATTATTTGACCATTTAATAGTATAAGAAGATGATGTAGTTACACTATCATTTATATCTAAAGAAGTGTAATTTAAAAATCCGCCAGCAGGATTATCAAAGGTAATATTTCTTAAGGAAATAACATTATTTCTAACTTTAGTATTTTCCAAAACTTTAAAATCGTAGAAATTATTATATACCCTATCATGTGAAAAAAATGATGAATTGGTATTGAGATTAAATATTCCTACTTCATTATTATATATCAAATTATGACTAGAAGTAGTATTATCTCCATGGTATAGATTAAAACCATAAAAGTTATTATATATAACATTTCTTGAGACATTTGCATTGTGAGAACAAAGTAATTCAATTCCATATTGTGTGTTATTATAAATTGTATTGTTAATTAGAGTTATATTAACTGTTTCAAAAGAGAATATTCCCGCACTAAAATTAGTTATTAAACAATTTTTTATAAGGGTGTGATTTACCTGATCAATAAAAACACCAAAGGTGCCATATTGTTTTGTGGCTTCCATAATACTCCCGATTAAAACATTTCCTTGGCTTATTGGGCCAATATCATTTCCTGTTAATTTATATCCTTTACAATCTAAATGAACATCATTGGCTGTAATATTTAAACAATCTAGATTGCTATTTACATTTTGATTCAAGATATAATCACCAGGCACCAATAACCCTTGGCAACTAGATACATTAACTACGCCAATTATAATTGTTCTTGTTTCAGTTCTATTAAAATTCTCAGCTAAATCATAGGCAGTTGCATTAAAATAATAAGTAGTTTGTAATAAATAAGTATTATTTACAAGGAAAGAAGATAGTGTTGAATTAGAACTGCCTACTAGGCTTGTAGTATTATACAATAATATTGTAACATTTTTAAGATTAACATCTATAACAGTAACATTAATTGCAATATTATTCCTGGCTAATGTTGTTCCATTATTTTCAGTGGGGAATGTAAAATTAATTAAAGGTTTAGTTGTATCAACCACAACAGTTCTAGTTAATGTTTTACTAGCTTGATTAATAGTATCCATAGCACTTGCATTGAAATAATAAGTGGTATCTGGTAAATTAGTTATATTCACACCATTAGGACTTATGGTTGTTATAGTTTTATTCACTAAAGTAGTAGTATTATATAAAAAAATAGTAATATTTGATAATCCAATATCATCTGTTGCAGTAACATTAATTAAAATATTATTTCTATTCAAATAACTTGCATTTGTTTCTGTAGGATCTGCAAAATTAATAACAGGCGGATCATCCCCCCCAGTACTATTAGTAGTTGCAGTATGATTCGCCCAAGTAGTATTAATATATCCATAAATATTAACTGTTCTTGTTGAAATAGTATGGGATGTTGTTGGAGAAAATCCTGTGGCATTGTAATTATTACCTGTATTAGAAATATTTATAGTCCAAATATTATCAATCCAAACTTCTGTGTGATCAAAATCAGAATCAGTAGGATTTGTCCAATTCCAAAAAATAGAAGTAGGTGCATAAGAAATATTTTTTAAGTTGGTTACAGTTGAAGGATTAGTTATTGCAACACCTTTTACAGAAATATCATCTATATTGCATGAATCAAAAAAACCTCCATCATGAACGCATCTAAAAGTTATATTAAAAAAAGGAGTATTAGCTGATCCATTGGGTAAAAATCCACTACCCGTACGAACATAACTAGAACCAGTAGTGGCGGGAGAAAACAATACTGTTTGAGTAGTACTATTAAGCCAATCAACTTCAATAGTTGCAGTAGTAAGGTAAGTTCTCACCCAATAAGTAAAATTAATATTTTTATATCCTGTTGTATCAACAGTCTGTGATAAATTTGCTTTTGTAATTGCACACCCATTACAATAATATCTTGCATCCATAGTCCCTGTTCTAGGTGCTACATTAGTATAAGTCCAACGATTCCCTGAATTAAGAGTCCAAGTTACAGGATTTCCATTAGTTTTACCTTCAAAAGTATCTGAAAATAAAGTAGTAGCCATAATATCATAACTTAAATTTGCATCATTTATTTGCTCAGCCTCATCAATCCACCATTCAGTAGGATATCCCATAATATTATTCAACACAGCATTGTAAACATCTATTCTAGCAAAATTCCCCCCACCATTTGCAATTAATTTTCCAGTTGTTTTAAATCTTAATTCAACATCTGCTGGTTTCAAAGAAAAATTGCTTTGCAAAAGCAAAGCAGCGGCAGCAGAAACATGTGAAGTGCTTATTGAAGTTCCAGATTTCATAACACCTCCAACAACAACATTTTCTCCAGGTGCTAATAAATCAACCATTCCATTCATATTTGAAAATGCGGAAACATAATCATTTTTGGTTGTAGAAGAAACAGCAGTTACATTTTTAGCGCAAGCAGGCACAGATACTGATTGGCTTCTGTCATTTCCCGCTGAAGCTGCAACAAAGAAACCATCAGCAACTGCTGAATTAGCAGCCTCAGAAACAGGTTCAATGCTGCAATATTCTGAATATGCACCACCACCAAAACTCATTGAAATTATTTTAATATTATTTTCAGCAGCATGTTGAATGCAATAATCAATCCCTAAAATTATGTCAGAAGCATAACCGCTTCCAGCACTATTAAGAACTTTAACAGGAATTATTTTGGCTTGGGGAGCAATTGAATGTATAACTCTTGCCATATCATTGCCGTGGCCATTATCATCAGTTGCATCATTATTATTTCCAATAAAGTTGTATCCAGAAACAACTTTATTTTCAAACACAGGCAATAAAGAATCAACACCAGTATCAAGTAAACAAATTCCAATTCCAGAACCATCAAAACCTAATTGAGATTTTACAATATCAGATCTTATAACAGAATCAGTTTCAGCGAGGGCAACTGACAATTCTCTATCAGGCATGACTTGTGCACCATTCTTTGCAAGCTCAGCTAAATCACTTTTCTTGATATTCATGACATCGAGATTTTTTGATTTAATGGTCTTAATTGATTTTATATTTGAACTAGAAGTTATTCCAAAGAAAGATTTTTTATTCTGCTTGACAATAACTCTTACTTCTTCATTATTATTTAATTTGTCTAAAACATCTTGAGTAATTTCAACAGTTTCCTTGTTATTATTAAATGAAACATTTACAAAAGGTCCTTTCTTTTCTGGCAAAGGGCGTGGGAATAATTGAACATGTTTTCCAGTTGCTGGTGGGTCATTATTTTCCTTTCCATTCTCAATAATAATGGGTGTATCTTGATTATTATTCAAATCATTCCCTATTACAATATTTCCATCATCTAAAATAACAGTATCTTTAACAACAAATCCTGTAATACTGCCGGATAAAAAATAGCCTACAAATCCCAATAAAATTACAAAAAATAACACAATAAACAAATTTCTTTTCTTATTATTTTCAATCTCAATCGTTCTTCTATTTTTTATAGATATTACTAATAAAAATGTTAAAACCGATAAGATTAGGATTATACTTAAAAGAACATAATTATTTCCGCTTTTTTTCTGAATAATCTCTTCGATATTTGCAGGCATTTCAGTTGTTGCTTCTTTAATAGTAACTTCATCTCCATTTAATTCAATATCCACTTTTCTGAAAGATTCAGCACTATAATTTTCAAAATTCACTTGTACATAAAAGTCATAAGTTCCTGTTTTTATGTCCTTGGGAAGATATATCTCA